>JAJPZE010000245.1 GCA_021204565.1 Prevotella sp.
TTTATGGGTACGCCGGAGTTTGCTGTCGGCACGTTACGGCGGTTGGTTGAGAGCGATTATAATGTGGTTGCCGTGGTTACGCAACCCGACAAACCGGCTGGCAGACACGCCGTATTGACCCCGCCGGCGGTGAAGACATACGCCTTAGGACGGGGCATCCCGGTGCTTCAGCCGGTAAAGATGAAGGACGAAGAGTTCCTTTCCCGGCTTGCGTCGTATAGAGCAGACGTACAAGTGGTTGTGGCGTTCCGCATGTTGCCTGAGGCGGTCTGGTCGATGCCGAAGTACGGTACGTTCAATGTTCACGCCTCGTTACTCCCTATGTATCGCGGTGCGGCGCCGATTAACCGGGCGTTAATCAACGGGGAAAAGGAGAGCGGAATAACCACGTTTATGCTTGACAAGGAAATCGATACCGGGCGTATAATTCTTCAGAAGCGCGTCTCCATCCCCGATGAAGCTGATTTCGCTTGGCTTTACACCCGTCTTATGACGCTCGGCGCGGACGCGGCGGAGGAGACATTAGAGCGGATTATAGCGGGGAATGGCTCAGTTGAGACCGTTCCGCAGGATAACTCGCTCGCCGTCTGCCCCGCCCCGAAGATTTTCAAGGAGACGTGCGAGATTGATTGGGGGCTTACATCGAAGCGCGTGTACGACTTTGTCAGGGGTCTCTCGCCCGTACCCGGCGCGTGGTCGCGTCTGGCTTTCGACAATATCGAAACGCACCGGCAGACGGTAAAGATATACAGAACGATGAAGACGAACACGCCGTCGGCGGAGGCTCCCGGCACTGTAATTATAGAGAAGAAGCATATGTTTGTGGCGGCTTCTGACTATTGGGTAGAGCTCTTGGAGTTGCAAATAGCGGGCAAGAGACGTATGTCGGCGGAGGACGTTATCAACGGTTTGCATTTATAAAAGGCGTGTTTATATTATAAATAAGGAGAGAAACAGACGTATGAACGGATACGAAGAAGACATAAAGAAAGCGGTGGAGACAATGCGCGCGGGCGGCGTTATTCTCTATCCGACGGATACCGTTTGGGGTATCGGATGTGATGCGACGAACGCCGTGGCGGTGGAGCGCGTGTATCAAATCAAACGCCGGAGCGACGCGAAAGCGCTTATTTGTTTGGTCGACAGCGATGTTCGTTTGCAGCGATACGTGCGCGACCTGCCTGATGTTGCTTGGGATCTGCTGACTCTCTCCACCACTCCGACAACTGTTATTCTTGACAACGTACATGGTTTGGCGGCTAATCTATACTCCGAGGACGGGTCGGCGGGCATTAGGATAACGCGGGAAGCGTTCTCAAGGGCGTTATGTTTCGCGATGCAGAAGCCGGTAGTGAGCACCAGCGCGAATATAAGCGGCGAGCCGGCTGCACAGAACTATCGGGACATCAGCCCCGACATTCTCTCTGCCGCCGATTATGTTTGCCGGGCGCGGCGAAACGAACATTTGCCTCATAAACCCTCCTCTATAATAAAGCTGACTGCCGGCGGAGAGGTAACGATTATCCGCAAATAGCATGGCTTATACGTTGCGCGGCACCCGTTTCGACCGCTTTATAACCTGGCGCGAAGCGCATATTAGCGACAAGAGCTTCACGATTTTCATCGCCCTGCTTATCGGCGTGTTCGCTTCGATTGCCGCGTTTGTGCTCCATTGGCTGATAGATACGATACGCGGGTTGTTGATGTTGAATATCGCCAAATCGGAGCTCAACTGGATGTATCTCGTATATCCTGTTATCGGAATCATATTGACAATGCTTTTCGTAAAGTATGTCGTTAAGGACAAGATATCGCACGGCATAACACGCGTTCTCTACGCCATATCGACGAAGAACTCGCTTATCCGTGCGCACAACACTTGGACGTCGGTTGTTGCTTCAGGCATCACTATCGGCTTCGGCGGCTCAGTCGGGGCGGAAGCGCCTATTGTACTGACCGGATCAGCTATCGGGAGCAATCTCGGGAGGCTCTTTCGGGTGGATATGAAAACGATGATGGTGCTTGTCGGTTGTGGGGCTTCGGCGGCAATCGCAGGCGTTTTCAAAGCGCCTATTGCGGGGTTGGTGTTCACGTTAGAGGTGCTTATGATCGACTTGTCAATGGCTTCAATCGTCCCGATACTCATCTCGTCGGTTACGGCGACGTGCTTTACGTACGTCCTTGTCGGGGAAACAAACCTGTTCACATACATCACCGTGCAGCCTTGGGGTGTGGAGCGCGTGCCGGCGAACGTACTCTTGGGCGTGTTCTTAGGCTTGGTCAGCCTCTACTTTATGCGGTCGATGAATGCGTGCGAGAAGCTCTTTGCCGTCATACGAAAGACGCGCTACCGGCTTCTCTTGGGGGGTGTGGCGCTTAGCGCGTTAATATTTTTCTTCCCCTCGCTCTACGGCGAAGGTTATTCGGCGGTGAACATACTGCTCTCGGGAGCGGATAACGACGGCTGGGGGACGCTAATGCGCGGGTCGGTTTTTCAGCACGGGAACAACCTCATAACGTACGTATTCCTCGTCGTTGTATTTAAGTCGCTCGCCACGGCATCCACCAACGGCGCGGGCGGGTGCGGGGGTACGTTTGCCCCTTCGCTTGTTGTAGGCGGCTTCGCGGGGTTCCTTTTCTCCCGCGTCTGGAACGCTTACGGGTTGGGTATAGGGCTGTCGGAAGCCAACTTCACTATGCTCGGGATGGCGGGGGTATTAGCCGGCGTAATGCACGCGCCGTTGACGGGCATCTTCTTAATTGCGGAATTGACGGGCGGTTACGCGATGTTCATGCCGTTGATGATTGTTTGCGTAGTTACCGTTTTGACCATCAGCGTCTTCGAGAAGCACAGCATCTACGCCATACGTCTTGCGCGCGAGGGGAAGCTGATCACCCATCATACTGACAAATCGGTACTCACGCTGATGAACTTAGCCAGCGTCGTGGAGCACGATTACACAACAATCACGCCCGACCTCCCCCTCGGAAAGCTCGTCGGAAAGCTGTCCGAAGCGCAGATAGGGTACTTTCCCGTAGTGGGCACCGACGGGTCGTTAATCGGCGAGGTGGATATGAACACCGCCCGGCACGTCATCTTCCGCTCCGAATTATATACGCGCTTCACCGTCCGTCAGGTGATGACGCGCCCGCGCGTAACGGTGGGGAACAACGACGCGATGGCGGATGTGATGGCGAAGTTTGAGGAGAATAACGTGGAGTATATCCCCGTTGTGGATGTCAATAACGTGCTCGAAGGGTGCATTTCCCGCCGGCGTGTATATTCCCTTTACCGCAAGATGGTGGCGGATTTCTCCGATGAATAGGTACGCAAGAGCTTATAAATAAGATGAAGAAACAAATTCCCGTATTGCTGCTCACGGGTTATTTGGGCAGCGGAAAGACGACATTGCTCAACCGCATACTGCGTAACGAGCGGGGCTATAAGTTTGCCGTGATTGTCAACGACATAGGCGAGGTGAATATTGATGCGGGGCTGATAGAGAAGGGCGGGGTGGTTAATGAGAGCGACGAGTCGCTCGTAGCGCTTCAAAACGGTTGTATCTGTTGCACGCTGAAGATGGATCTTGCGCGGCAGTTGTGCGACATCGCGCGTAGCGAAAGGTTCGATTATATCGTTATCGAGGCGAGCGGGATATGCGAGCCGTTACCTATCGCGCAAACCATCTGCTCCATTCCTTATATGCAGGGGAGCTTCGTGGGCGACACCGTCCCGGTGCTCGACTGCATCGCGACGGTGGTTGACGCGCTGCGGATGGTCGACGAATTCGGCGCGGGAAGCGCGCTCACGGCGGATAATATCGGCGAGGAAGACATAGAGAATCTTGTTATCCGGCAGATTGAATTCTGCAATATCGTGTTGCTCAACAAGGCGTCGATGGTATCGAAAGACAACCTCGGACGCACGACGGAGATAGTGCGCGCTCTCCAACCGGGCGCTGAAATCATCCCTTGCGACTATGGCGATGTCGACCTCGACCGTATCGTAGGCACCGGGATGTTCGACTTCAACAGCGTCGCGACGTCAGCCGCGTGGATAAAGGAGATTGACTCACACGGGGAAGAAGACAACGACGATGACGACGAAAACGAAGAAGAACACGGGGCTCATCATCATCATCACCATCACGAGCACGGGGGCGGCGAAACGGAGGAGTACGGGATAGGCACGTATGTGTATTATGCCCGTCCGCCGTTTGATATAAGCGCTTTCGACGATTTTGTCGCGCGCCGTTGGGACAGGAATATAATCCGTGCCAAGGGGCTCTGTTACTTCGCCACGGAGACGCATATTTGTTATCTCTTCGAGCAAGCGGGCAGGCAATTCGACCTGAAGAACTGCGGGCAATGGTATGCCACGATGGCGAAAGACGAGCTCGAGAGCTTGCTCGAACGCGAGCCCGGACTGCGTAAGGACTGGGACGCGAAGTACGGCGACCGCATGCAAAAGATTGTCTTTATCGGGCAACACCTCGACAAAGAGACGATTAAGGAAGAGCTTGACGCTTGCCTTGCGGAGTAGGTACCGTATTGCAATGACATCACAGTAAAGTCCGACCGGCTACGGGGCGTGTGATTAAAGTGTTGTTTTCTTTTGTGTTTGTGTTAGTTGCTTTACCTTTGCCGTCGGGAACGATCAAGAGATATCCGTTTCCGTATTTTTAATGAACAAACGTGATTTTGTTACGATTGCCGGCCTAAAGAAAGCGGACATCCTCTACCTCATCCGCATGTGTGCCGAGTTTGAACGTCATCCCAATCGTGAGTTATTAAAGGGTCGTATCGTGGCGACATTGTTCTTCGAGGCGTCCACCCGGACGCGCTTGTCGTTCGAGACGGCGGCAAACCGTTTAGGTGCAAATGTAATCGGTATTACGGATGCGGGTTTGTCGAGCATGAGCAAGGGGGAAACGCTGAAAGATACGCTGCTAATGGTCGCCAATTATGCCGACATCATAGTTATGCGCCACTATATTGAGGGCGCGGCGCAGTATGCGAGCGAGGTCGCCGGAGTGCCGATCGTGAATGCCGGCGACGGCGCACACACCCATCCGTCGCAATGCTTGCTCGACCTCTATTCTATCTATAAGACGCAAGGGACATTGGAGAACCTCGATATATACCTCGTCGGAGACCTCAAATACGGGCGCACCGTGCACTCCCTTATCACCGCCATGCGGCATTTCAACCCGACCTTTCATCTCATTGCACCCCGCGAATTGGAGCTTCCCGACGAATATAAGCTCTATTGCAAAGATAACGGCATACGTTTCGATGAGCACTCCGAACTCAACGAAGACGTAATCTCCGGGGCGGACATTCTTTATATGACGCGCGTGCAAAAGGAACGTTTCTCCGACCTTATGGAGTACGAACGGGTAAAGAATGTATTTATTCTGCGCGCCGCGATGCTCTCCAAAGCCCGCGCGAATATGAAGATTCTGCACCCTCTGCCCCGTGTTAACGAGATTGCATACGATGTCGATGACAATCCGCACGCATATTACATACAGCAAGCACGTAACGGTCTGTATGCCCGCGAAGCGATTTATTGTCATGTATTAGGCATTACGTTAGACGATATCCTCGCCGATAAAACAATCATAGATTAGAACCCGCGCCGGGAGAATTATATGACGAACAAGAAAGAACGCCTCGTTGCCGCAATAGAAAACGGCACCGTTATCGACCATATACCTGCGGAGAAGACTTACGAAGTAGCAGCGTTGCTCGGTCTGCAAAAGCTGCAAACGGTGGTTACTATCGGGAACAATTACCTCTCGAAACTAATGGGAACGAAAGGGATAATTAAAGTTGAGGACCGTTGGTTCACCGATGAAGAAATCTCCCGCCTGTCGGTTGTCGCACCCAATGTGGTGCTTAATATTATCCGGAACTATGAAGTGGTGGAGAAGAAAACCGTTCTCATGCCAGCCGAATTGCGGGGTATAGTGCGCTGCAACAATCCGAAATGCATTACAAACAACGAGCCGATGGCGACCGTCTTTCACGTCATCGACAAGCAAAACGGCATCATTAAATGTCATTACTGCGATAAGGAACAAAACATTAAACATGTAAACCTTGTATAAATATTTATGTCTCGCGGCGGCGAAGCATATAAAAACGGCACAAAACATTTGGTTTTGTGCAAAACGTGCGTACCTTTGCACGCGGTTTATTAAGGATTAAAAGTAAAGTTTAAGATATGGATATAAAGGCGGGCTTCATAGAAAACGTCGAGCAGAGCATAATAAACAATTGGGACAACCCCTCGCTTTCAGACTATCAGGGCGATACTCTGACCTACGCCGATGTGGCCCGGCGCATCGCGAAACTGCATATCGTAATGCGTGAGACGGGCGTGAAAGAAGGCGACCGCATAGCCGTCTGCGGGCGGAGCTGCTCCAACTGGGTGGTTGTTTTCTATGCAATCGTAACCTACGGCTGTGTGGCAGTGCCGATACAAAACGAGTTCCGCTCCGAACAAATCCATAATATCGTTAATCACAGCGATACAAAATTCCTTTTCATCGGCGACGGCGTAAGCCGTAATATCAATTACGACGCAATGCCAGGACTTGCCGGAACGGCGAGCTTGGTTAAACTCCGGATGATTAATTCCCGCGACGAGCGTCTCTCCGACGTGATAAATCATCTCGACGAACTATACGAGGCGAGGTATCCGGGCGGAATAAAAAAAGAGCAAGTCAAATATTTTCACGAGACAAATCCCGACGGATTGGTCTTGCTCAACTACACCAGCGGCACAACAGGGTTCTCCAAGGGCGTGATGATACCCTACCGCTCGCTTTGGGGCAACTTATATTTTACTCAAACTTTACTCACGAAGGGCGTTCGCCCGGGAGACAACTTAGTCAGCACGCTGCCCCCGGCGCACACCTTCGGGATGACCTGTGAGCTCCTGTTCGGGTTCGTCTACGGGCTTCATCTCCATTTTCTCAACCGCCCCACAAGCCCCTCCATTATCCTTCAAATGTGCAAACAGGTGCGCCCGACAATGCTTATAACCGTCCCGCTCATTATGGAGAAGATCATGCGCAAGACGGTCTTCCCCCGCTTGGCGGAGCGAAAGGTGAGGCGTCTGCTGCGCTTGCCGATAGTCAAACGTTGCGTTAAGCGGCGTATAGCCCGGTATCTAAACGAGGAGTTAGGGGGAAACATATACCAGGTATTCACCGGCGGCGCGTCGATGAACCCCGATATTGAGCGATTCTTAATAGATATCGGGTTCCCGATAACCAGCGGTTACGGCACGACGGAGACCTCCCCGATGATTACATTCAGCGACCGCGACGACCACCTCTTGGGCTCGTGCGGAACGGTGGTGCCGTGCATGGAGATGAAAATAGCGGGGAGCGAAGACGGTAGGGGATCGGGAGAGGTTCTTTGCCGGGGTATGAATGTTATGCTCGGATATTACAAAGACCCGGACGGGACGGCAACTGTACTGCAAGACGACGGCTGGTTTCATACCGGTGATCTGGGGCGCATATCCGACGACGGGCACCTTTTTCTCTTGGGTCGAATAAAGAATATCTTGCTTGGAGCTAACGGCTTGAATATCTATCCCGAAGAAATTGAGGCGAAGCTCAACTCCTTGCCCATGGTCGCCG
>JAJPZE010000008.1 GCA_021204565.1 Prevotella sp.
GAATAAAGGAATCAAACTATCAAACACTCCGTCCCGTTGGCATATCCAGTCCGCCTTTTCATTGGGAGTGATATTCTGCCACGGAATTGCATTAATGCTCCCGAACTTCTTGATGATGTCGAGTTTCTCCTCCCGGCTTTTGTAATCGCCTATGTCGTGATAATATATCTCCGCTTTCCGTCCCGCCTTTGCCGGGTTCTTAACAAGAAAGGTGATGGCTATCGGCGTGCGTGAACCGCTCCCGAATATCTTACCTCCTTCTCTGCGCGATAGCTCTCCGGATGTGCGTTGATTACCTCTCAAATTAAACACATAGATAGAGGTAAACTCTTCCTCCAAACATCTGCGGAAGCCGTCCTGCGCATTACCGTCGAGCCACGCCCCGTTGCTTATAAACGCCACGATGCCGCCCTCGTCCTCAGGTATGCGGTCGGATGCCCAACGGAACGCCTTTATATATGTATCGTATGTAGAGCGATTTAACTTCGCTATTGATTTCTCAACATACGTATCCGCAATCTTTTTATCAAGTATAGGATACGACATATTTTGTGCATTATCATTTGCCGACTTCTGCCCGACGGAATACGGCGGGTTGCCGATAATCACCCTCACCGGTGTCGCCATTTGTTTCTTTACCCGTTCCGAGTTATCCTGAAAGTATTCGGTAAACAACTCGTTGTGTTGCTCCGCAAGTTGGAACGTGTCCGTAAGGCAGATGCCGTCGTAAGGCAGGTACGTCTCCGGACGCATAATATCGTGATACACGCTCTCTATATTGACATCCGCGATGTAATACGCAAGGAGAACAATCTCGTTGCAATGTATCTCGTTGAGGTACTTCCGTTGCATATCTTCTTTCTGTATCACGCCGAGTTGCAACAGACGGGTGATAAATGTCCCCGTGCCGACAAACGGGTCAAGGATATGCACATTCTCATTCGTAAGCGCGGTATTAAACTCCTCTTTCAAGATTACATCCACCGAGCGGATAATGAAATCCACGCATTCAACGGGAGTGTAGACAATACCCAGCTTCTCCACCGTCAACGGGAACGCGCCTTTGAAGAACTTCTCATACAAATTCTTTATAATCGTCTGCTTGCCCTCAAGATTGTCAATGTTCCCTACATTATCCTTAACCGACGTATAGAACTTGTCAAGCACTTCGGTATCCATTTCAAAGCCCTCGCCTTTCAACACCTCAAGCATCTGTTGCATCGAACGGCTTACCGCGTTGTTGTTTACAAATCGGTAGTCTTTAAACAACGCATCGAAGATAGGGCGCGTAATCAGATGTTGCGCCAACATCTCTATCGCCTGACCGTTGTCAATAGACGGATTGATGTTCTCCCGCAGTCCTTTCGTGAACTTGTCGAACTGTTTCCTTACTTCCCCGTTCTCGTCCGCCAACCGGGCAATACGCTGTATGAACTTCTGTGCGATAATACCAATCTCTTTCGCCCAATTCTCCCAATAAAGCTTGTCGCCCACCTTCTCCACGATACGCGCATATATGCCGTCTTGTATCGTGCCGAAACGTATCTCCAACTGCCTCGCCACTTCCGCATTATCAACACTTACCGCGTCGTCCCCGTCCGCTTCTTTCCCGACGGCATAACTGCCCTCCGCCGACGGCACACCCCCGACGGTTATCTTTGACGGACGCTCCTTATTAAGATTAATCTGATTTACATGCGCATTGAAGTTCTCGTCATGCGAACGCAACGCATTAAGGATACTCCATACCACACTGAAACGCTCGCTCTGATTTAACGCCTCCTCCGGAGATACATCCGACGGAACAATTATCGGAATAATGATATATCCGTATTTCTTTCCGGAGAAAGACCGCATAACACGCCCTACCGATTGAACCACTTCCACTTCCGACTTGCGCGGCGACAAGAACAAAACGGCATCAAGCGCGGGGACATCAACACCCTCCGACAAACAACGCACATTGCACAGTATACGGCATTCATTCGGGTCGGCGGTATTCTCTTTCAACCACGCAATCTTCTCGTTGCGGATGTCGGCACCCATAGAGCCGTCAATATGTTGAGCCTTGATGTTAACCACCTCTCCCGCACGTTCGCCTAACGTTGATTTGTATTTCTCACACATACTGCCGAAATAACCGGCAATCTGTGTTGACGAAGCTGTCGGATTGCTCCTCGTCGGTTTGATAGTCCGGCAGAAAGCAACGGCACGGCGCATTACCGTCGGGTCTTGCTCTTTCGTAATCCCTTTATCCCCTCTTATTCTCTTCGACAACCCGTTGATACATCCTATCAACTTGGTTGCATCGTCGAAGTTCAATTCAAGCAGCCGCTTCCTTGCGTCCGTCCCGCTGTAATTCTTCTTTATCTCGTCGGATATTGACTGCGGAATATCCTCCTCGCTTACCGTCAATACCAATACCTTGTAATCCGTCAACAAACCCATAGAAACCGCCTTGCTGAATGCAAGACGATAAAACTCTTTCCCGTATAACCGCTCGTCGTCCATAGAACAAAGCACATCGTCATTCTCCTTTGCCTTGACCCTGATAGTCTCCCTGTATAATCGCGGCGTGGCGGTCATATACAAACGTTTCTTCGCCGGAATGACGGAGTTGTTATGCACCTTTGTGAAACTCGGCTCCGCTCTCCCCGCAATCTTCACGCCCGTCGTGCGATGTGCCTCGTCGCATATACAAAAGTCCGCCTCCGCTTTCGCTTCCGCCAACGCGGCAGCAACAACATCAACACTCTGGTATGTCGACATTATCACGGTTCTGATACCGTCTCTCTTCGCCTTGTTCAATTGGCGGATAATACTCTTCGTATTGGTTGTTGCCGGGACGGCAAGGTCGACAACGCTCTCGTCCGTGTTATCCTCGTCAATCATCTTGCGGGTAACCGTCGCATCCGAGCAGACGCATATCGCACGCAGGTCTTGCGTCTTGTCAGCCATCCACGCATTAAGAGTCTGACCCAATAACGCAATACTCGGAACGAAGAATAAAACCAACGCATTATCCGCCGTGAGCTCTTCCATTATACGCAATGACGTGTAGGTCTTGCCCGTACCGCACGCCATAATCAGCTTGCCCCGCTCGTTTCCTTCGTCTATATAATGCTTATATGCACACGATATTGCCTCCAGCTGGTGCAGCCTCGGTTGCTTGCCCGATTGTAACGCTTCTTTACCTTGCTTGCGTCCGTGAACCAACTTGTTCCAATCAACGGTTGACGCTTCCAAATCGAACAAACTGATTCGCGTAAACGGGACACTTAGCCCGCGAATGGTCTCCTCCGCGTTACGCCCCCACCTGCGTCTGTTCGTCGATACCCATATAAGATTGCTGAAACCTTTCGTCTGAAACGTCTCCTCATCCTGAAAATGTCTGCTCGCATTGGCAACGAAACTGTCAATTGCCGCCTTGTTTACCGGCATATCATCAGCATAACACTTGCATTGTATCGCCCAATAATCCCCCAGATCCGTCTTCGCAACAAGGTCGATGCCGAGATCCGCTCCGCCTAAGTCTTTCCTTCCCGGGAACTCGCTCCATAGCCATACACTCACCAAATTGGAGTAACGCGGGTCGGTTAGGAACCAACGTTTCATTATTATCTCAAACTCCGCCCCCTTTTCCCGCTCCGATTGTGCCGACAAACGTATCTCGCCCAACACCTCGTTTATGCCGTACTGCTCCCGTTGATTTGTCATATTTACCTTTTCGTTCCAATGTTGAGTAAACAACGGCAAATTTATGGAAATTCGGACAACAATCGAGCATAAAGGAATAAATGAAAATAACGGAGCTACAAACTTTTCCTATCTAACGGCGGCTTTGTGCTTAAAGTGTAAAGAAAGAGAACATATTAACAAAAGAAGAGCGGTAACGAAAGGATATTATATGTCGCCGCTCTTCCTCTGTCCGTGTTCGGTCTGAGATGGGTCAAGTTACATAATCAATCCTGCCGCCGAGCTGCGTATAAACACCACGTATGCTCCCGGTCGGTGCGTGCCGGCGAATGCCCTATTAATTAGCCACCGGCGGAAAAGTATTGTGCAGTGAGTAGTTAACCGAAAAGCAAGGGGGATGATAATCTCTAACGAATATACGTCCGCATATAATCCGTCCTCTAATTTCGTGTATCTGCATAATTCGCTTCTTCGGTACCCGTTTCCTTTGAGGATGGTCTTGATTGCGCTGTTCACCGCAGGGATGGTTGTATAAAACATCTCCGCGAGTTCGCACGCAGTCATCCACACATCGTAACCGGTTATGATTACACGATTGTTCTCAACCCGTATAACGCTCCGTGCAGTTGTATCCTGTTTCTCCATATTATATATACGTTGCATTATATGTTGCAATTAGCAAACTCTTCGATACTGTCCAATTTCGCCGCAAGCCGCTCCATATCGCGGTTCTGCTTCTCCTTCGTAATCTTCGCGTAGATTTGCGTCGTCTTGATATTCTTATGCCCGAGCATTGAACTAACCGTTTCTATCGGTACGCCATTCGACAAGAATACCGTCGTCGCCGCAGTATGGCGCGATTGATGCCAATTCACTTTCTTTGTTATACCGCAAATCTTCGCAATCCTCTTAATACCGCGCAAACAAGAATCGTATGGCGGTACGGGGAACGCATGCCCGTCCTTGCATACGCCGCGATACTTCTCCATTATTCTCTTCGGCACATCTAACAGGCGGATATTTGCCTCCACTCCCGTCTTATGTCTGTTTATGTTTATCCATTCGTGTTCGTCAAAGTATACGTGGATATTATCCTCCCGCAGGTTCTTCAAGTCGATATACGCCAACCCCGTGAACGCGCAAAAGACATACAAATCCCGATACAGCTGTTGCCTCTTCTTTTTGAGTTCGGTATTCATCAATAGATGCAGTTCCTCTTTGGTCAGGATTGCTCTTGGCGTCTCCTCTTTTTTTGCCTTGTACTCGCGAAACGGGTCGCGTACCAACCACTCGTTATTCATCGCAATCGTAATCATTGCACGTAATGCACTAATGTATAAACACGCGGTGTTTATTTTGCATTGCCTGTCTGTGCGGAGATACATCTCGAAATCAGTAATGAACGCTGATGTCAACTCCTTTAACGCGATGTCCTTAACGTGGTAACGGATATTGAGGAACTCCTGCAAATATTTGTACACTAATTGATATTTGACAAAGGAATTCTTTGCCCTCATACCCGCCGCAACGAGTTTCGCGTAATCGTTGTTGTGTTGCTTGAATACTTGCAACAACGTATGGCAACGATACTCCAAACCGAGAAACGCATTCTTCACCTTCTCCGCCGTTACACAATTGTCCCTGTCCATTATCTCTTGATAATGTTTGTTGATACTTACCCGCATCTTGTCAAGCATTCGGTTCGTCTCTAACGCGGCTTCACTCTTGCCCGTCATCCGCCCCGTCTTTGTGTCCCACAACTTCGGATTAACGGTCAACTTGCAACTGAATTGTGTCTGCGTCCCGTCAATCGTAATGCGCCCCATTACCGGCACTGTCCCGTCCCGTTTCACTACCTGCCGCTTGAGGTAGTAGATGATTGAGAATGTACTCTTCATAATCAGATAATCTTCTGTCCTAAATTTTGGTTGCAAAATTACTCTCTGAAGAGAGTCCCTGTCGGATACGCCAAACCGCGACGTACAGTGCAAATTTCAGCCAATTCTAATTATCTATCACAACTCATTACCAACTCACTATTAGTGTACAATCCGCCTACTTCTCACATTCTCCAATTTCGCATTTCTTCATCATCTGAACCGTTGCGGTATCGTCTGGCACTCGGCAAATGGCAGGTTACGAATAAGTAACTTTGCCCTGCCCCAACTTGGCTTAATCACTTCCCTATTTGCCTTTTTGCCGCCTCCACGCTTTGTCCTAATCAACTGATATTCAACCTATTTCCCCATCTTTCCTTTTCCCTCTCCGTAGCGATGTTTTAACACTCTAAGAACGGCGCTTTAGCGATACAAGAGGTGTGTAATGAACGGATAATAAGGTAGTGATGAGGGGAGACGTTATCAGTTTAGGGGAGACATAATAGGGGCAGAGAGAGCAATCGAAAGCGGGTGCACCGAAGCCGGCACACCCGCAATCATAGTTATAAAAGAAACTCCAAACTTATCAGAACACGGTAAACTTCACCGTCTGCACGCCGGCGGCGGTCTTCACGCGGGCAACATATACCCCTGCGCCAAGTCCGCTGAGGGCGTATGCATTGCCGGTCGGCGCCGTAGATGTAAGAAGCAATCCGGCGGCGTTAAATATGTCGAGCTGCGTCGTGCCCTCAGGAAGTATGATTGTATTCCCCGCAACACGCACGGCATCAGCTGCGGCGGCGGCGTTCTCAATCGCGGTTGTCTCGCCCTCTTCTTCTTTCTCCACGAGCCACGCTTGCGCCGTATTAAGCACCCTGTGACCGCACTTGTCATACTCGTCATACTCGCCTACGAACGCCACGACACGCACATGGTTGATATCCCATTCGTCGGAGAGAGTAAACTCATAGTCCTTATCATACCCGTTAACAAGGTCGATCTCGTCGCCCCAAGCGTCGGATAGAGCAAGGCGCGGAGAACCGTTATATACGAATTTCCCCGTATATCCGTTCTGCTTGGTTGTGATAAGGCTGTCCTCAACAACAAATACCGTGAGGTGGTATTCCTTATCTTCGTCGATGGTTAATATCTTATTTCCGCTAATGTTAACCTTAACGGTGCTGTCGTCAAGAGCGGTGGTTATATTCACCGTCGCATATGCGGGCTTGGCGGCTTGGATATGGAAGAGGTCGGAATTAAACGCATTTCCCGTGCCTATTACCGGCGAGTCGGCATAAAAGTTATTATTCGGTTTGGTGTACGAGTAAGGCACTTCGTTGTACAAGCAAGTACGGTCGAGCATTACCGAGGGGGCAAATGCATTGTGCTTATAGAACCACTGATACTGCTCGCTTTCGGAGATTGTATAGTCGTCGTACCCGTCTGCGGTGTGATGACATACCTGCACCACGTTGTCCATATCTGCAATTATCGCCATCACTGCCTCGTCTCCTTCGGGGCAGTCCTTGCAGTTCATAGTTGAGAACATCTCAACCAACATATTCCTTTGAACGAACTCCTTGCGGGAGATGACGTTAACCGTACGCGAAGCGTTATCAGAGGTGTCGCGGTCGTTGTTGCCATTTATTTTGGTGATGGAGACTGTAACGTTGTCCTCTCCCTCCTCGTCAAAGAGGACGGTCTCGGCGGTGAAGTATCCGCTTTCGCCGTTAGCTATATCAAGACCTTCGATGGTTTCGGTGTATTGTTCATCACCGACGGTATAGGTCAATTCAACGCTCTCAACCGTTGCCAAACCTTTGTTGGTTATGGAGTGCGACGAGGCGTACGGCTCGCCGGTAACGACATAATCGGGCATTATCGAGCTATCCAACGACACATCGTATAGGGGCAGATCGTCGCCCTCGACGGTGATGAGGATACCCGCCGCATAATATTGCGTATACGTTTGCCAACCGCTTCCAAGCGGCGTGCAGTAATATTCCGTGCCGTCTTTAGCCCTCGCCGGGTACGAGAGATATTGCAGTCCGGTCTCCTCGTAACCTACATAAAGGTCGGTGCCG
>JAJPZE010000247.1 GCA_021204565.1 Prevotella sp.
TTTCTGGAAATATAAGGACAATCAATATAAGATTAACCTTATCGACACTCCGGGGCACGTTGACTTTACGGCGGAGGTGGAGCGTTCGTTGCGGGTGCTTGACGGTGCCGTGGCGACATATTGCGCCGTAGGCGGCGTGGAGCCGCAGTCGGAGACGGTATGGCGGCAGGCGGATAAATATAATGTTCCCCGTATCGGATACGTCAACAAGATGGATCGCTCGGGAGCGAACTATTACGACGTATTGAGGCAGATGAAAGAAGTGTTGCACGCCAACCCGATTAGCATCTGTTGTCCGATAGGCTCTGAGGAGAACTTCAAGGGGTTGGTTGATTTGATACGGATGAAAGCCATTCTCTGGCACGACGAGACACTCGGCGCGGAGTACGACATAGAGGACATCCCGGCGAACATGATTGATGAATGCAACGAGTGGCGGGACAAGCTCCTCGAAGCCGCATCGGAGTTTGACGAGACGCTGATGGAGAAATACTTCGACGCGCCGGACACCATAACTGAGGATGAGATTATCGCGGCATTGCGCAAGGGAACGATTTCCTTGCAGTGTGTGCCGATGATGTGCGGTTCTTCGTTTAAGAACAAAGGCGTGCAGACGATGCTTGATTACGTTTGTGCGTTCCTGCCCTCGCCGATGGATACGGAGAATATTGTCGGGACTAATCCCGAGACGGAAGAAGAGGAAGACCGACGACCGGCGGAGGAGGAGCCTACGGCCGCGCTGGCGTTTAAGATTGCAACCGACCCGTATGTAGGCCGGCTCGTATTCTTCCGCGTATATTCGGGGAAGATTACCGCAGGGTCATACGTGTATAATCCGCGTACGGGCAAGAAAGAGCGCGTGAGCCGCTTGTTCCAGATGCACTCCAACAAGCAGAACCCCGTTGAAGAGATAGCCGCGGGCGACATAGGTTCCGGCGTGGGCTTTAAGGACATACGCACGGGTGACACGCTATGCGACGAAACGAAACCGATTGTGTTGGAGTCGATGACGTTCCCCGATACCGTTATATCCATTGCGGTAGAGCCGAAGTCGCAGGCCGATATTGCAAAGCTTGACAACGGTTTGGCAAAGTTGGCGGAGGAAGACCCTACATTCACGGTGCATACCGACGAACAAACGGGGCAGACGATTATCTCCGGCATGGGCGAGCTTCATCTGGATATTATCATCGACCGGCTTAGGAGAGAGTTTAAGGTCGAGTGCAATCAGGGCAAGCCGCAAGTGAACTATAAGGAAGCCATTACGCGGGAGGTCAACCTGCGCGAGGTATATAAGAAACAATCGGGAGGTCGCGGCAAGTTCGCCGACATTATAGTTAATGTAGGTCCGAAAGACGACGACTTCAAAGAGGACGACTTACAATTTATAAACGAAGTCAAGGGGGGCAATATTCCGAAAGAGTTCATCCCGTCGGTTGAGAAGGGATTCCGGGATTGCCTTAAAGCTGGCGTTTTAGGCGGTTATCCCGTTGTCGGGCTTAAGGTAACGTTGGTTGACGGTTCATTTCACCCCGTCGACTCCGACCAGTTATCGTTTGAGCTTGCGGCGCATAATGCTTTCCGCAATGCTTGCCCGAAGGCGGGTCCGGTACTTATGGAGCCGATAATGAAGGTTGAGGTTGTTACTCCGGAGGAGAATATGGGCGACGTTATAGGCGACTTGAACAAGCGGCGCGGTATGGTGCAAGGTATGGACGAAGCCCGCAGCGGGGCGCGTATCGTGAAGGCGATGGTGCCGCTGGCGGAGATGTTCGGATACGTTACGGCGCTCCGTACGATTACTTCCGGTCGCGCCACGTCATCTATGGAGTACGATCATCACGAGCCTGTCTCCACGTCGTTGGCAAAGAGTATCCTTGACGAAATGAACGGGAGGTCGGATTTGTTATAAGCAGCATGAGCGGTGCGTATGTCGTTTAGCGAATGACTCTTAAGCGGCACGCGCCCGGCATATAAATATCAATAAATAAAAAGCGAGAAAATGTTGAGTCAAAAAATTCGTATTAAGTTGAAGTCTTACGACCACCAACTTGTTGACAAATCTGCGGACAAGATTGTAAAGGCAGTGAAAGCGACCGGCGCAATTGTGAGCGGTCCGATACCGTTGCCGACGCACAAACGTATCTACACGGTTAACCGTTCGACGTTCGTCAATAAAAAGTCGCGCGAGCAGTTTCAATTGTGTGATTACAAACGCCTGATTGATATCTACAGTTCGACGACGAAGACGGTTGACGCCCTTATGAAACTTGAGTTGCCCAGCGGCGTAGAGGTGGAGATAAAGGTATAGTCGAGTCGTGAGTAGGAAATATATAGTGTAAACAAAATATTAATTGAAATGCCAGGATTAATTGGAAGAAAAATCGGAATGACATCCGTTTTCGGTGCCGACGGGAAGAACATACCGTGCACCGTTATCGAAGCCGGTCCTTGTGTTGTAACCCAGCTGAAGTCAGTGGAGAAAGACGGTTACAAGGCTGTTCAATTAGGGTTCAAAGAGGCGAAGGAGAAGAACACTACCAAGCCTCTTATGGGCGTCTTTAAGAAAGCCGGCACAACACCGAAGCAACACTTGGCCGAGTTCAAGTTTGACAAAGACTACAATTTGGGCGACACGTTGACCGTTGAGCTCTTTGCCGACGCAAAATTCGTAGACGTGGTGGGCACGTCGAAAGGCAAAGGTTTCCAAGGCGTTGTAAAGCGTCATGGGTTCGGCGGCGTGGGTCAATCCACGCACGGTCAGGACGACCGTCTGCGTCATCCGGGCTCTATCGGTGCATGTTCTTTCCCCGCGAAAGTGTTCAAGGGAATGCGTATGGCGGGACAGATGGGCAACGAAAGAGTTACGACCCAGAATTTGAAAGTATTAAAGGTAATCCCGGAGAGCAATCTCCTTATTGTCAAGGGCTCTGTTGCGGGTTACAATGGTTCAACCGTTTTAATCAAGATGTAGTAAGATGGAACTTAACGTATTGAATATTAATGGTCAGCAGACCGGGAGAAAGGTTACGTTAAACGATGCCGTCTTCGGTATTGAACCTAACGATCATGTCATCTATCTCGCCGTAAAGCAGTACCTCGCCAACCAACGTCAGGGGACGGCGAAGTCGAGGGAGCGCAGCGAGATGTCGGGCTCCACTCGCAAGCTCATACGGCAGAAAGGCGGCGGCGGCGCACGTCGCGGCGATATTAATTCTCCGTTGCTTCGTGGCGGCGGGCGTGTGTTCGGACCCAAGCCGCGTGATTATTCTTTTAAGCTTAATCAGAAGGTGAAAGTGCTCGCTCGTAAGTCGGCTCTGACGTATAAGGCTCGGGAGAACGCGATTGTTGCAGTGGAGGACTTCACTATTGACACTCCGAGGACGAAAGAGTTCCTCAGTATAGCAAAGAACTTACAGGTTGACGGCAAGAAAGTCCTTGTCGTATTGCCCGAGGATAACAAGAATGTATATCTTTCGACGCGCAACTTGAAGAATGCCGTTGTGATGGGCGCAAGTTCAATCAATACATACAAAGTATTGGATGCGGACGTGCTTGTTATTGCAGAGAGTTCGTTCCCGAAGATAGAAGAAACCTTGATTAAGAAGTAGGAGACAGATATATGGGATTTATAATAAAGCCCCTGGTCACGGAGAAGATGACCCACATCACCGAGAAACGTAATAACCGTTACGGTTTCGTCGTACGCCCGGAAGCCAATAAGCTCCAAATCAGGAAAGAGGTGGAGGACTTGTACAAGGTTTCGGTGGTTGATGTCAATACGATGAACTACGCCGGCAAGCGCTCAAGACGTTACACCAAAGCCGGGCTTATCCGCGGGAGCAAGATTGCGTATAAGAAGGCGATTGTTACTCTTAAGGACGGCGATGTGATTGATTTCTACAGCAATATATAATAAATAAGATGGCAGTACGTAAATTCAAACCGGTTACACCCGGTCAAAGACACAAGATTATCGGCACGTTCGAAGAGATTACTGCATCCGTGCCGGAGAAGTCTCTCGTTGTCGGCAAGCGAGCCACCGGTGGGCGAAACAACAGCGGCAAGATGACCATGCGCTATATAGGCGGAGGTCATAAGCGCAAGTATCGCTTCATCGATTTCAAACGGGAGAAGGATGGTGTCCCCGCCATTGTGAAGACGATAGAGTACGACCCGAACCGCTCGGCACGCATTGCTCTTCTCTTTTATGCTGATGGCGAAAAACGTTACATTATTGCTCCTAACGGATTACAGGTAGGCGCGGAGTTGATGTCCGGAGCGGATGCTACGCCCGAGGTAGGTAATACGCTGCCGCTTGCCAACATCCCTATCGGTACGGTGATTCACAATATTGAATTACGTCCCGGGCAAGGTGCGATGCTTGTTCGTTCTGCGGGCAATTTTGCTCAGTTAACCTCTCGTGAGGGAGCCTATTGCGTTGTGAAGCTCCCGTCGGGGGAGATACGTAAGATACTCTCTGCTTGTAAAGCTACTGTTGGCAGCGTAGGTAATTCCGACCATGCGCTTGAGCGTTCGGGGAAGGCGGGACGTTCTCGTTGGTTGGGGCGCCGTCCGCGCACACGCGGTGTCGCTATGAACCCGGTTGATCACCCGATGGGTGGCGGTGAGGGTCGCCAGTCCGGCGGACATCCGCGCTCGCGTAAAGGATTGTATGCAAAGGGTCTTAAGACACGCTCGACCAAGAAGCATTCCAGCATGTATATAATCGAAAGAGCAAGTAAACGATAAACAAGTAGAGTAAGATATAAGATATGAGTCGTTCATTAAAAAAAGGTCCATATATAAACGTATCTCTTGAGAAGAAGATTCTTGCTATGAACGAGAGCGGCAAGAAGACGGTTGTCAAGACCTGGGCAAGAGCCTCAATGATTAGTCCCGACTTCGTGGGGCATACTGTTGCGGTTCATAACGGTAATAAATTTATCCCTATCTACGTTACGGAGAATATGGTAGGACACAAGCTCGGAGAGTTTGCTCCTACACGTCGTTTCGGCGGTCACTCCGGCAATCGCAAATAACGGGATGAACCATTAAAACAGATAATGTAATGGGAGCAAGAAAGAAGACTGCTGCCGAGGCAAGAAAGGCGGCGCGTAAAACACAATACTTTGCCAAGCTGAATGGTGTGCCCTCTTCTCCGCGTAAGATGCGTTATGTCGTAGATATGATACGGGGCAAAGAGGTTAACCATGCTCTTGGGATACTCAGGTTCTCCAACAAGCAGGCGGCGCAGGACGTAGAGAAGCTTCTTCGTTCCGCTGTTGCCAATTGGGAGACAAAGAACGGTCGTAAGGCAGAAGACGGCGAGCTCTATGTATCGAGGGTTTTCGTTGATCAGGGTGTTACGATGAAACGTATGATGCCGGCACCGCAAGGGCGTGCCTATCGCATACGCAAGCGCAGCAACCATGTAACTTTATATTTAGACAACACGAAAGACGAGAACTGAAAGATATGGGACAGAAAGTTAATCCGATAGCAAACCGGCTTGGTATAATTCGCGGTTGGGACTCGAATTGGTTTGGCGGCAAAAGGTTCGGGGAGAACATTGTCGAGGATATGAAGATACGCAAGTATCTCAACGAGCGTTTGGCGAATGCGAGCGTATCGCGCATAATCATTGAGCGCACGCTTAAGTTGGTTACAATCACCATATGCACCGCTCGTCCCGGTCTTGTTATTGGCAAGGGCGGTCAGGATGTTGACAAATTGAAAGAGGAGTTGAAGAAACTCTACAAGAAGGACATACAAATCAATATCTACGAGATAAAGAAACCCGAGCTCGATGCCGCTATCGTAGGCAGGAATATTGCGAATCAGGTTGAGGGTAAGATTTCTTACCGCCGCGCGATAAAGATGGCAATACAGAACGCTATGCGCGCCGGTGCCGAGGGTATAAAGATACAAATCAGCGGTCGGCTCAATGGTGCCGAGATGGCCCGTTCGGAGATGTACAAGGAGGGACGTACGCCGCTCCATACTTTCCGTGCCGATATTGATTATTGTTTGTCGGAGGCGTTGACTAAGGTCGGCTTGCTTGGCATTAAGGTGTGGATATGCCGCGGAGAGATATTTGATAAACCGGATCTCTCTCCTAATTATACGCAAGAGAGGTCGAATATGGGACGCGCCAACAATCGTATGGGACGTGGCGGCGGAAACCGTAGAAGAAACAATAATCGCTAATAATAAGAAGCAATTATGTTACAACCGAAAAGAGTAAAATATAGAAGACCTCAAGACGGGCGCGGCAATAAGGGCAACGCTCATAGGGGTGTAGAATTGTCGTTCGGCTCTTTTGGCATCAAGACGCTTGATGCCAAATGGATAACCAATCGGCAGATAGAGGCGGCGCGTGTGGCAATCAACCGTTATATGAACCGTGAGGGTCAGGTGTGGATACGAATTTTCCCGAGCAAACCAATCACCCGCAAGCCTGCTGATGTCCGAATGGGTAAAGGCAAAGGTGATGTTGCGGGGTGGGTTGCGCCGGTAACGCCGGGACGCATTCTCTTCGAAGTAGATGGTGTGCCGTTTGACGTTGCAAAGGAAGCGCTCCGTCTTGGCGCGCAGAAATTACCTGTGAGGACAAAGTTTATAGTAAGACGTGATTACGATAAGAATGCTTAAGCTATGAAGATTAAAGAAGTAAATTCGCTACAGGATAAGGAGTTGAGTGAGAAGTTAGACAACGCTCAGGCGCGTTTGGTCAATCTTAAACTCAACCATGCAGTGTCTCCTTTGGAGAACCCCTCGCAAATTAAGGCTGTTCGTCGTGATATCGCGCGTATTAAGACTGTTCTCCGTCAGAGGGAGAAGAACAAATAACACCGGGACAAAAGATGGAAACGAGAAATCTTAGAAAAGTAAGACAGGGTGTTGTCGTGAGCAACAAGATGGACAAATCCATTGTTATTGCGTCAAAGTTTAAGGAGAAACACCCTATATATGGTAAGTTTGTCCAAAAGACAAAGAAATATCACGCACACGACGAGAACAATGAAGCCAATGTGGGCGATAAGGTTCTTATTATGGAGACTCGCCCTCTCTCGAAGACGAAGAGATGGAGATTAGTAAACATTATTGAAAAAGCTAAGTAACTATGATACAGGCAGAGTCAAGACTTACAGTATGTGACAACAGCGGCGCACGTGAGGCGCTCTGTATCCGTGTGCTTGGCGGCACACGCCGCCGTTACGCAAGTGTCGGAGATGTAATCGTTGTCGCTATCAAGCAGGCAATCCCGACGAGTGAGGTAAAGAAAGGGTCGGTATCAAGGGCTTTGATTGTTCGCACGAAGAAGGAAGTCCGCCGCCCCGACGGCTCGTATATTCGCTTCGACGACAACGCTTGTGTGCTACTAAACAATGCCGGAGAGCTCCGTGGCAGCCGTATCTTCGGACCGGTGGCTCGTGAGTTGCGTGCGGTGAATATGAAAGTTGTTTCTTTAGCGCCGGAGGTTCTTTAACTATTAAATTTGAGGTAGAATAATGGCAAAGCTACATATTAGAAAGAATGATACCGTTATTGTTCTTGCCGGCGATGACAAAGGCAAGAGCGG
>JAJPZE010000037.1 GCA_021204565.1 Prevotella sp.
ACGTTAGAGTGCGCTTCACGCCTCACCCCACGCTGAAGCGTGGGGTTAATCTTAGCGCGCCCTCTTCGACGCCGGAGATTAGCTCCGCTAAATACGGGTTACGCATGCCCTCTAACTCTTAGTACGCCCTCTTCGACGCCGGAGATTAGCTCCGCTAATTACGGGTTACGCATGCCCTCTAACTCTTAGTACGCCCTCTTCGAGGTCTGAGATTAGCTCCGTTGAGTATGGATTACTCACGTTTTTTCCCCACGTCGCAGGCGTGGGGATATCCTTTACGCGCGTTCCTCGGGGACGTATCCGCCGGATTTGCGAATATATGAGTATTGCGGGTGCAGTTTTGTGCTTCGTTTGGGATAAGTTATTCTTTTTTGTTGTATTTTTGCGCCGTTCTTACGCGAAGAGTGCGTAGGGGACGCAAATATCGGAAATGTGTTTTTAGAAGATTTGATTATGAGGAAAGCCGGTTTATTCGCAGTGGTGTGCGCCGTGTTGTTCTCGCTCCCCGCGGGGGCGGTGTTAAAGGAGAAGAGCCTTGAGAACACGCTTGTTATTCTCCGCGGAGAGCTCACGAACACGTATGTAGATTTGGGCAAGAAGAGCGACAACTTAACCGAGCAGCAGAAGCTTATTGCATACAACCTTGTCAATATTTACAAGCGCTCCACCCAGAACTCGCTTATGCTCTACTCCCAGAAGCAGGATTACATCTTCAACCTCACGTATGCATGCCACGAGGCGACGGAGATGTACACCCAGTTTCAAAAGCAGTCGCTCCCCTTCCGGCAATACATAGAGAGCAACGCGACGGAGATAGCGCGTTACGACTCGCTTATAGTCAACCTTGCCAATATGCCGTTGGCGACGCTGTCGGAAGACGGACGAATGAACAGGAACGTATGCCTCACGCTCGCCACCAATATACGGCGCACGTTGGAGGAGAACAGCGCCCAGATGGCGGATTACATCGGATATTACCGGCGCACGGAAGAGAGGTTGCGCTCGCTGAATAATTATGCTTTGCAATGTTACGAGCAGATACAATCGAGCATCTTCGTCAACGGCGGCGACAACTTTTTCAGCATACTCCGGCGTATCGGCGTGTCGTACCGCACGATGCAAAGCGCCGTGAAGGAGAAATACGTGTCGCCGACAAACAAGGTGCGCTCCCAATGGGATCTGCGCATCATTATCGTCCTGTTCGCCACAATCTTCGTCTACGCCCTTTTCGCTTTCGGGCTCAACTACCTGATTATCCATCACCTGATGCCGCGCCGGCTGCGGACGGAGGCGTTCATAGAGAAGCGCAAGTGTATATTCATGACGACAAGCGTGTTCACCCTCGCGCTTATTCTCGGTATCGTACGGCTTATTTTCTCGGAGCAGAATTTCCTCATTATGGCGTCGAAGCTGCTCGTCGAATACACTTGGCTGCTGGGCGTCATCCTTGTTTCGCTCCTCTTGCGGTTGGACGGGAAACAGATGACAAGCGCGTTCCGGATCTACGCGCCGCTGATGATTGTCGGCTTCCTGGTCATCTCGTTCCGCATCGTATTGATACCTAACGACCTTGTCAACCTCATCTTCCCCCCGATCCTGTTGTTGTGTACGATTTGGCAGATTGCGGTCATCCGGCGGAACAACAAGAATATCCCGCGCAGCGACGTATATTACACTTACGTCTCGCTCGCCATCTTCCTCTTGTCGGTTGTTTTCTCTTGGGCGGGGTATACGTTATTCAGCGTCCAGGCGTTAATCTGGTGGATAATGCAGCTGACGTGCATACTGACCATAACGTGCATATCGGGATGGATGAAGAGCTGGGCTCTTCGCCGGCGGTTCGACCGTTTGCCGGTAACGAAGACGTGGATATACGATTTCTGCAAGTCGGTTGTCATGCCCGTGCTCGCCATCGCCTCGATAGTGATTGCGATATATTGGGCGGCGGACGTGTTTAATATGAGCGATACGACGTGGCGCATCTTCACGGTTAAGTTTATCGATACTCCGGGCTTTTCGGCGAGCATTTACGGGCTGTGCATTGTCGTTGCGCTCTATTTCTTGTTCGCTTATATCAACCGTACGGTGAAGGCGTTGCTTGCCCTCCACTTCGAGCAAAGCGACCGTTCGACCGCCGCGTCGAAGAATGTGCTGATGAAGAATATCGTGCAAATCATCGTATGGGGGCTGTGGTTGTTGATTTCGTTAGGCATACTCCACGTCGGCAATTCGTGGCTTATAGTGATCTCCGGAGGGTTGTCGACGGGCGTCGGCTTCGCCTCGAAGGACATCCTTGAGAACATATATTACGGCATCTCGCTTATGACCGGGCGCGTCAAAATCGGCGATCTGATCGAATGCGACGGGTATCGCGGGACGGTCAGCTCCATAACGTACACCTCGACGATGCTCAACGTCGCGGACGGGTCGGTCATAGCGTTTCAAAACTCGCAACTATTCACTAAGAACTACAAGAACCTGACCAAGAACCACGGCTTCGAGCTGGATAAATACGACGTCGGAGTGGCGTACGGGACCGACATAGAGCGGACGCGCGAGCTCCTCATAGAGAATATCTCGAAGCTCCCGTTCCTGAGAAAGAACAGCAAGGTTATTGTCAACGTAACGGGCTTCGGCGACTCTTCCGTCGACCTCAGGGTGTTCGCATGGGTGCCGGTAGCGACGTACGCCGTGTGCGGCAGCCGGATAATGGAGTGCATATACAATACGCTGAACGAGAATAAGATAGAGATACCGTTCCCGCAGCTCGACGTACACAAGGCGTAACGCGGCGTTGCGTTTTGCCGCGCCCGATATGGATACGCACGACTTTGCTTTTTATGTTTTTCTGCTCCTCGCCTTGGCGACGGGGGTGCTTGTGGTGAAGAAGATCACGGGCTGTTTGTTGCGTTCGGCGGTCTTCGCCGTCGTTCTCGCGTTGCTCGCATATATCTATTTGCATTACTTTGCCCGTTAGCCGCCGGGGCTAAAAAACTTATGTTTTGTTTGCCGTTAAACAAGATTACACTACCTTTGCACGTGTTTCACGAAACGGTATATCGCATTTTATGAAAGGAATAGTGTTGGCAGGCGGGTCGGGCACGCGCCTCTATCCAATCACCAAAGGGGTGAGCAAGCAATTGTTGCCCATATATAACAAGCCGATGATATATTATCCCGTGTCCGTGCTGATGCTTGCCGGCATACGCGATATCCTCGTCATCTCCACCCCCGAGGACTTACCCGGCTTCCGGCGTCTGCTGGGCTCGGGCGGCGATTACGGCGTGCATTTCGCCTACGCCGAGCAACCTTCTCCCGACGGTCTGGCCCAGGCATTCATCATCGGAGAGGAGTTCATCGGGAGCGACAGCGTATGTCTCGTCCTTGGCGACAACATCTTTCACGGCGGCGGCTTTACGGGCATGTTGCGCCGGAGCGTATACAACGCCGAGCACGAGGGCAAGGCAACCGTCTTCGGATATTACGTCAACGACCCCGAGCGCTACGGTGTGGCGGAGATTGACGCCAACGGCAACTGCCTGTCGATAGAGGAGAAGCCGGCGCATCCGAAGAGCAATTACGCCGTCGTAGGGTTGTATTTTTACCCCAACGACGTAGTGAGTGTGGCGAAAAACATCAAGCCCGGCGCGCGCGGGGAATTGGAAATAACGACGGTCAACCAAGTCTTTCTCGAAAGGAAACAATTGACCGTAGAGACCTTGCAACGCGGTTTCGCGTGGATAGACACGGGCACGCACGACAGCCTCTACGAGGCGGGCACGTTCATCGAAGTGATTGAGAAGCGGCAGGGGCTTAAGATCGCGTGTCTCGAGGAGATAGCTCTCAACAACGGTTGGATAACGCGCGAGGCAATCGGAGCAAGCCTTATGGCGGGCGCGAAGAACGATTACGGAGAGTATCTGCGGCGGCTGGCGAAAGGAGAATAACGAGCGTAAATAACGAAATAAATACATACTTACAAAACGATGGATTCTAAAATCAACGAAGAGAAAGAGTATCAGGAGGCGGAAGAGCAGTCAGGTTTCAGTTTCCGCGAGCTATATACGATGCTTGTTCTCCATTGGCAATGGGTTGTCGTGTCGGTGTTGCTTTGCTTTGCGTTAGCTTATGTTTACCTGCGCTACACCACGCCCGTATACCAGGTCTCGACCAAGCTCCTGGTCAAGGATAACGACAACGAGCGCTATTATCCGAGCCGCTCCATGCTCTCGGGAATGGACAATCTGGGGCTCATCACCAACTCTAACGGTATAGAGAACGAGATGGAGATCCTCAAATCGACCCTCATCAGCGAGGCGACCGTAAGGACGCTCAAGCTCTACACGACGTACTCGAAGAAAGGGCGTTTGCGCTGGAGCTTGCTCTACAAGAACCAACCCGTCAACGCCGAGCTGCCCGACGAGGGGCTCGACGCCATCGAAAGCCCGATAACGCTTGAGCTTAAAGCAACCGCCAAAGGGATTCAGGTCAAGGGCGAATATACCCCGCCGCGCCCCGAAGACGAAGACATCGAAAGGCTCGAGCCGGTTGAGATAAACACCACCGTCACCTCCCTGCCCGCAAGGATTAAAACCCTCTACGGCGACATCACCCTCTCGCCCAACGGCAAGAGAAAGATGGAGAAAGGCGACAGGCTGAAGATAGATATCTACCCGCCGAGCATGCTTGCAAGGGCATACGCCGCACGGCTCAACGTCGACCAGAGCAACAAGTACACCACTATCGCGGTCCTCTCCTTGCGGGACGTCAGCGTCGCACGCGGGCTGGATTATCTCAACGAATTGGTCAACGCATACAACGAGCAGGCGAACAGCGACAAGAACGAGATAGCGCGCCGGACCGAAGCGTTCATCAACGACCGGCTTATGAAAGTGGAGTCGGAACTCGGCTCCACCGACGGCTCTATCGAATATTTCAAACGCAACAACCGCATGATCGAGTTGGATTTGTCCGCAACCGAGACAATGAAAAACTCCAACGATTACGACCAGAAACTTATTGACATAAACACCCAGATCTCCCTTATCAACACGCTCAGCACGTACATCGACAAAGAGGAGAACAAATATCAGGTCATCCCCTCGAATATCGGTTTGACCGACCAAAGCACGACGCAACTCATCTCAAGCTACAACAAAGTGGCTCTCGACCGCAGCTCCATGCTCCGCACGGCAAGCAACATCAACCCCGCGTTGAAGCCGCTCACGGCGCAACTCGACGAAATGCACGAGAGCATCAAGCAGGCAATGGCGCAAGCCAAAAAGACGCTCGAGATACAAAGAAACAGCATCGTAGAGCAATACAATAAATACCAGACGCAAATCCTCAACTCGCCCGAGCAACAGCGTGTGATGACCGAGATAGGGCGCCAACAAGCGGTGCAGACCGCGCTGTACACTATGTTGTTGCAGAAGCGCGAGGAGAACTCCATCTCCCTCGCCGCAACGGCGAACAAGGGCCAGCTCATCGACAAGACCGTCTCGAACGGGATGGTGCAGCCCAAGAAAAAGGTGGTTATGCTTATCGCGCTCGTCATCGGCTTGCTCCTGCCCATAGGCGTATTCTTCTTGTTGCGTTACTTCAGGTATAAGATAGAGGGGCACGACGACGTCGCCAAACTGACGTCGCTGCCGATTATAGGCGATGTGCCGATTGCGAACGACGCCAAGAAATCGGTCGGCGAAATCGTCGTTTACGAGAACTCCAACAGCACGATGGAGGAGATCTTCCGCGCCATGCGCACCAATCTCCAGTTTATGCTCCAAGAGGGTCAGAAGGTTATAATGTCGACGTCGAGCATATCAGGCGAGGGGAAGACGTTCATCACCTCGAACCTCGCCATAAGCTTTGCCTTGCTCGGCAAGAAAGTGTTGCTCGTCGGTATGGATATCCGCAAGCCGCGCCTCGCGGAGCTCTTCCGCATAAAGGATCGGCATAAGGGCATCACGTCGCTGCTCTCGATGGCGAACCCGACGAAAGCCGACGTCCTGGCGAACATTGTCAACTCCAACGTGAACGCCAACCTCGACCTGTTGATGGCGGGCTCGATACCCCCGAACCCGTCGGAGATGCTCGGACGCCCGCAGCTTGATAAGGTTATGGATATCCTGAAAGGGGAATACGACTATATATTGCTCGATACGGCGCCGATCGGACTCGTTACCGACACGCTCATTATCAGCCGTGTCGCCGACCTTACGATAACTATCGTGCGCGCCGATTACACACCGAAAGAGAACCTTCAGATGGTGAACTCGTTGGCGGGAGAGGGCAAACTGCCGAACAACTCCATAGTGATCAACGGTATCGATATGTCGAAAAAGAAGTACGGATACTTTTACGGGTACGGCAAGTATGCACACTACGGCAAATACAACCACCGCTACTCCGGATACGGCAGCTATCGGACCAAGGGCTCGTACGGGTCGTATACCTACGGCTCGTACGGCAGGTACGGCAAGAACGTATACGCCGATAAAGACGACAAGTCGGTCAAGATGTAATCCGCTTTTAACATAACCTCAGACGAATGAAGAGCCTGGTTATCGCAACCGATTTCGACGGGACAATAGTCGAAGACAAGTACCCCGAGATAGGGACGGAGCTGCCTTTCGCCACCGAGACACTGCGGATGTTGATACGCGACAGGCACCGTCTGATCCTCTGGACGGTACGCGAAGGGAAGACGTTAGACGACGCCGTCGAATGGTGCCGGCAACGCGGAGTGGAGTTTTATGCCGTGAATAAAGACTTCCCCGAAGAGAATGCGGGCAAGAACAAACACTTCTCCCGCAAAATCAAAGCCGACTATTTCATCGACGACCGCAACATCGGAGGCATGCCGTCGTGGGGGCAGATATATCAGATAATCTCTTCCGGCAAAACGTTTGAAGACCTGTTGCGCGAGCAGATTTCCCCGCATTTGGACGGCTTCGACGCACCTAAACGGAAACACTGGTGGAGCCGGCGCTGACCGCGCCCTCACGGCTCCGAATCGCCGGAACGCGAACCATTAACCCCGCAACCCGTATCGAGCTGCGGGGTTAATGTTATATCCCGCGCCGGTTCACGTCCCCCGCCCCGTCTGTGCGAACTGCTTACAACTTGCATCCGTTAGGGGCATGGAGCGCGGGTGAGGCGGAGTTAGACGAGCTATTCTTAGACGTCGGAGACGGCGTTATAAGGTTAGCCCCACGCTTGCGACGTGGGGTAGGGCGTAAAGTGCACTCTAACGTCGGAGACGTTGGATAGGGGTTAGTGTACCGATACGTACGCCGATTCGTACTCGTTATATACCGATTTTAGGGTCGCCTTATCCTTATCTAACGTCTTCGACGTTATGCTCTCCTCACGTCTTTCCCCCACGCTGAAGCGTGGGGTTATGCTTAGTACGCCCTCTCCGAGGTCTGATAAATGCCCGGC
>JAJPZE010000195.1:0-6557 GCA_021204565.1 Prevotella sp.
GTGGTGAGGAACGTGCCGTGATCCAAGTATTGGAAATAAACGAACTGACCCAATGCGAAGATAATCGACGCATAAAAAAAGATATAACACGAGAAGCAAAACCCCCGCCGAAAGGATATCGCCCCGTCAAGCACCTTATTCCGAAACACTTGCAAACGCCAGCCGACAAAGAACGGCGTGCTGAGCATCAGTATGCTCCCCCAACTGTTTTCCGGATGACATATCAACAACCACATGCTCAACATCCACACGAGGGCGAGGATTATCCCGTCCTGACGAGCGAATGCCTTCACCTGCAATAAATTAACCGCGTTGAACATATTGTATAGCCTTCCGGAGTCCGGATTTTGACCGGGGCGTACCGACGTGCAAAGTTAACGATATTGCGCGTTATGTTAAACCATACGCGCATAATTTTCGCGCCTTTTGTTTCTTGTCGCGGGGAATGCGGACGTATGTGTCGAAACAGTGCAAGCGGGGTCGTGCGTAACTTATTGATAATCAACGCCGGGCATAAGCTTAGGTTTTGCGGGGCTTTATATGGGGTTACGGGTACCCATAACCCCATATTAAGGGTACCCATAATATGGGGTCACGCCCGTCAAGCCCTTATATGTCAAAATAGTGCAAGCCGGGCGGGCGCGTCGTGCGGGTGCACCTATGCCCTGCCCCGCTCTAATGTCTTGCGGGGCGTGCGATTGTTTAATTTTGCGGCGTACGTGTCGGTTTTCGGCGGAGTAATGTTAACTTTGCGGCGTTTTAAGCGTGCGCCGGCGGGTGTGTTGGCGGCTGTTGATGATGAAGAAAGTTAAGATTATAATGTCGTTATTTACGTTGATTAGTTCGCTGTTTTCTTGTCAGGCGCAGGAGCGGAGCGCCTTTCGCTCGGTGTCGGCGGACGAGTTTGCCGACGTTATTGCTGACAGCGCGGTTGTCCGCCTCGATGTACGCACGGCGGAGGAGTATGCCGCGGGGCATATCGAAGGTGCGGTATTGATCGACGTGTTGCAAGACGACTTTGTCGATAAAGCCCGTTCGCTCTTGCCCGCAGGGCACACCGTGGCGCTCTATTGCCGCTCCGGCAGGCGGAGCAAGACGGCGGCACGGCGGCTCGCGGAAGAGGGTTACGACGTCGTCGAGCTATCGACGGGCTGGCTCGGATGGCGGGCGCGGGAAGGCGCGAAAGAGTAAAATCAAAAAACAAGCATATAATGAATATTGCGGTAATTATTGCGGGGGGACAAGGTCATCGGATGGGGCGCGCCATACCGAAACAATTCATAAACGTTTACGACAAACCGATAATTCTCTATACGTTAGAGAGTTTCGAGCGTCATCCGATGGTGGATGCGATAGAGGTTGTATGTGTCGACGGCTGGCAAGAAGCCGTATCGGCGTACGCCAAGGAGTATTCAATCACGAAGTTGCGGCGCGTGGTCGACGGCGGCGGGACGGCACAGGAGTCGATACGCAACGGGGTGTTTGCCCTCGAAGGGGAGTGCCGCGCGGACGACATCATCATCGTTCACGACAGCATACGCCCCCTTGTCGAGCCCGCCGTATTGACAGATGTAATCACGACTGCGGAGACGTTCGGCAACGCCGTAACGAGCATGCCCTACAACGAGCAGATATTTCTTGTCGCCGACGACGACCCGGCGACGACCCTCAAATACATACCGCGCGAAACGCTCCGGCGGGTCAGCACGCCCCAAGCATATCGCTTCGAGCTTATCGACAGCAAATATCACGAGGCGTATGAGAAGGGTATCGGCATCTTCGGGAGCGCATATACGAACACGATGATGGTGGAGCTCGGCGTGCGTCTGCATTTTGCGGCGGGCAGCGACAAGAACATAAAGCTGACAACGAAAGACGATCTCGAGATATTCAAAGGATACCTCGCGTCGAAGAAATAAGAGGGGAAAGACCGGAACAATACATATGAACTCAACATACAAGACCTGCGGTTTATACCGGGAAGAGTTGAAACGGATAACCGCCGTAAAAGGCATTGAACAGCTCTCGGGCAAGACAATACTCCTGACCGGAGCGACGGGGATGATCGGCACGCAATTGACCGACGCGCTGATGGAGCTCAACTCGCGCGGCGCGGGCATTAATATCGTCGCCGTCGGGAGAAGCGAAACGAAGGCCCGCGAGCGGCTCGGAGAATACTTTGGCGCCCCGCTCTTCCGTTTCGTAACGCAAGACGTGACGGAGCCGTTCCCCGCTTCGCTATCGGCAGATTATATTATCCCGTTGGCGAGCTTCACCCATCCGATGGCTTACGGACGCTATCCGGTCGAGACGATGGCTATTTGCCTGAAAGGCGCGGAGCACGCTTTGCTGTTGGCTGAACGGACGGGAGCGGCGGTGCTTTATCCGAGCACGGTAGAGATCTACGGGGAAGCGGCGGACGGCGAACCGTTTTCGGAGAACGCCACAGGGCGGCTCAACCTCTCGACGAGCCGCGCTTGTTATACGGAAGCGAAGCGCGCGAGCGAGGCGTTATGCCAGTCGTTCCGCAGCGAGAGGGGCGTGCGGGTGAAGATCGGACGGCTCTGCCGCGTGTTCGGACCGACCGTCCTTGCCGGCGACAGCAAGGCTTCGTCGCAGTTTCTCCACAAGGCGCTCGCCGGCGAAGATATTGTCCTCAAGAGCGCGGGCGAACAAATCTATTCATATATATATACGGCGGACGCAGTCGGAGCGTTGCTCCACATAATGCTCAACGGGGCGGACGGCGAGGCGTACAATATCTCCAACAAGGCGTGCGACGTGCGTTTGAAAGACTTTGTGCAGACGTGTGCCGGCGTTGCGGGGCGGCGCGTGGTGTACGATTTGCCGGACGAGGCGGAGCGCAAGGGCTTCTCCGTCGCCACGCGGGCAATACTCGACAACAGCCGTCTGCTTGCTACGGGCTGGGCTCCGGCGTATGATTTCCGCGACGCGGTAAGGCGTACGATAGAGATTATGCGTTATAAATAAGCGGGGGCGGGGTATGGTTATAAAGAGCGCGGAGTTTGTCGTGTCGTCGCCGTCGGTGGATAAATGCCCCGAAGCGAAACGCCCCGAATATGCGTTTATAGGGCGGAGCAACGTCGGCAAATCGTCGCTTATCAATATGCTCTGCGGGCGCAAAGGGCTGGCGAAAACTTCGTCGACGCCCGGCAAGACCCTGCTTATCAACCACTTCATTATCAATAATTCGTGGTTTCTTGTCGACCTTCCGGGATACGGATATGCCCGCCGGTCGAAGACGATACAGGCGCAATTGGAGCGTATGATAGCGGATTATGTCGTGCGCCGGAAGACGTTATACTGCCTGTTTGTCCTTATCGATATCCGTCACAAGCAACAACAAATCGACCGGGAGTTTATCGATTGGCTCGGAGCGAAGGGGGTTCCGTTCGCCATAGTGTTCACTAAGGCGGACAAACTGTCTGCGCCGGCGGCGAAGAGAAATGCGGAGGCGTGGATGAAGAGCTTGACGGACGGCTGGGAAGAGTTGCCCCCGAGCTTCATCACATCTGCGGAGAAAGGCGTCGGGAGAGAGGATTTGCTCGGCTTTATGGAGCGGTATCTCGGACAATAAACAACATAAATATATACACAATTCACATATGGCAACGGAACTGAAAGAATTGACCAAACGGAGCGAGAATTACAGCGCTTGGTACAACGACCTGGTGGTTAAGGCGGATTTGGCGGAACAAAGCGCGGTGCGCGGATGTATGGTTATCAAGCCGTACGGGTACGCCATCTGGGAGAAGATGCAACGCCGGCTCGACCTTATGTTTAAGGAGACGGGGGCTGTGAACGCATATTTCCCTTTGCTCATACCGAAGTCGTTCCTCTCGCGCGAGGCGGAGCACGTAGAGGGTTTCGCTAAGGAATGCGCCGTCGTTACCCACTACCGGCTGAAGACGTCGGATAGCGGCGGGGGGGTTGTAGTCGACCCTGACGCTCGTCTCGAAGAGGAGCTTATTATCCGCCCGACATCGGAAACAATCATTTGGAACACATACAAGAACTGGATACACTCTTGGCGCGATTTGCCGCTGATGTGCAATCAGTGGTGCAACGTTATGCGCTGGGAGATGCGCACACGTCCGTTCCTGCGCACCTCGGAGTTCCTTTGGCAGGAGGGTCATACGGCTCACGCGACGCGCGAGGAGGCGGAGACGGAGGCGCAACGGATGCTGAAGGTGTACGCCCGTTTCGCAGAGGAGTGGATGGCGGTGCCCGTCGTGCAAGGCGTGAAAAGCGAGACGGAGCGGTTCGCCGGCGCGCTTGATACATATACGATAGAGGCGATGATGCAGGACGGCAAGGCGCTTCAGAGCGGCACAAGCCACTTCCTTGGGCAGAACTTCGCGCGGGCTTTCGGCGTTACGTTTCTCAATAAAGAGAACAAAGAGGAGTATGTTTGGGCAACATCTTGGGGCGTATCCACCCGCCTTATCGGCGCGCTTATAATGACGCATTCCGACGATAACGGGCTCGTCTTGCCCCCGCGTTTGGCTCCGTTGCAAGTGGTGATTATCCCTATCGGCAAGCCGGCTCAGGCGGCGCAGATTGCCGGACGGATGGAGCCCGTCGTCAATTATTTGCGTTCGAAAGACATAACCGTTAAATACGATGATGCGGACAACAAGCGTCCCGGATTCAAGTTTGCGGACTACGAATTAAAGGGGGTTCCGGTGAGGCTTGTTATGGGCGGACGCGACCTTGAAAACAACACTGTAGAGGTTATGAGGCGCGATACGTTGGAGAAAGAGACGGTTCCGTTCGACGGCATAGGAGAGCGCGTGGAGCGTTTGCTCGCCGACATACAACAGAATATTTACGACAAGGCGAAGCGTTTCCGCGACGCCCGTATCTACGAATGCGACAGCTACGGCGAGTTCAAAGAGCGGATAAAGGACGGCGGTTTCTTCCTTTGCCCTTGGGACGGAACGGCGGAGACGGAAGCCCGGATAAAGGAAGAGACGCAAGCCACGATACGTTGCGTGCCGTTCGGATACGAGCAGAAGCCGGGCACGGATATGGTCAGCGGCCGGCCGTCAACCCGGCGCGTGATTATCGCCCGCAGTTATTAATCGAAGGTTTAGCGCAAATATTCGCCCGCGCCGGTATGTAAGGAAAGCGCACACCGAGGCGCATATGTTACGGTGCTCCGCCGGACAAACGGCGGTATAATTGTTCATACCGTTTCGCGACGGAGATGTAGTCGTGGTGCCGGCGGACGTACTCGATGCTTTCCCTTTGCCGCCTTTCGAGCTCGACGGGATGCGTAACGAGGCGCGCCAAAGCGGCGTATACACTGCTTTGATTAGGCTCTACGTTGACAATCGGACGCAACTCCGTCTCGCCTAATATCTCATAATTCTCGGGCTCTCCTCCGCCGACAACCGCCACGCCGGCGCCCATCGCTTCGAGCGCGTTCATAGCCGGCGTGTAGCTGTAGAGCTGGTCGAGGATGATGTCGGCGTTTCTCAGGAGCTGTTGATATTTTGCAAAGGGCACGCCTTCAACCACCTGCAACTCTACACGACCGGCGTAGTCCTTAGCCACGTCCTTAGCCGCGGCGAGCATAATGTCCGTTCCCTTGTATGCGGAACGTCCCTTGCTGATGCCGACGAAGATAACCGGCTTCCGGCGCGGGGCGCGTTCCTGCGGCGGCGAAAGCTTTATCGGGAACGGTATGAAGACGGTTTTTGCGGGGAAGTTCGGGCGGTAACAGACGTCGTATTCATAGAGCCCGGCGACTATTGCGTCGGCTTGTTCGGCGACAAACCGGTTGAGACGCTCCTTCGCGGTGCCGATCCAGTCGCGCCGCTCCTTTATTGCCGCCTCGTCGGTGCGCAGCTCGTTGCCGATATTAAAGTCGCTATAGCGAAGCGGTTTGCGGGTTATGTTCTCGTGCACCCAATAATAATCCATCCCGAAAGCGCCGAGTACGATATGTTTGTTGTGGCGTTTGAGGAAACGGAAGAGGGGGAAATGGCGCTCCGCTTTTAAGTCGGCGAACAGCGGGTTGATGAGTTGCACGACGTCGTAACCCGTAAACCGCCGCATATGAGCCCAAGTTCGCCACCACAAGCGCAAACCTCCGAAAAGTCCTGAGGGGCGTTCGAGGTCGATGTCGCGGGGATATTGTTTCCAGTAATCGCCCCCGGAGGCGACCGTTACTTCGTGCCCCAACGCGCGCAAGCCGTCGGCTAACGTCGCGTGTACGTTGCTGTATTCGCCAAGAAGAAGTATCCTCATAGCCGCCGCCTTATATATTTATAAATCGCCCGGCGTAACTGTCCGCTGCGCGTCAATAGCGCGAAGAAAAGATATTTGATTGTATAACGCCGGAGAGGAAGGGGGAAGAGGCTTTCCTCGCGCAAACGCCGTATATAATTGCAGGCCCGTTCGTAACTCTCCGCGCCGGATATACACAATCCATTGCCAACTGGTTCGCACGCCGCTCCAACGGCCGTCCCGCAACGGTCCGCGCCTCGCGTTTCAAGCCCTCAATGGTCGCGATAAGGTCGGTTATGCGC
>JAJPZE010000195.1:6567-7177 GCA_021204565.1 Prevotella sp.
GTTATGCGCTTCGCAATCTGCGTTTCGGACGGGTTGGACGTGATTGAATCAGCCCGCCGGCGGTAATAATAAGCCGGGACGGAGCTGTACAACACGTCGCGCGCCCGCAGTATGAGATACGGCGTAAACGCCTCGTCCTCGCCGTGATATATATCGGTCATAAAGCGGAGCGAACCGAGTATACTGCGGCGGAAGACGTATCCCCAGACTGCGCCGCGTATGTTTTTTGAGGCGAGGAAAGCCCTGCCCGTCGTGCGCCGGAATGCCTTTCCGGGGCGGTGCGGGCGTTGCTTTATTGCCGCGTCGCGTGTATTCCCGAACATCAGCATATCAGTTTTGCCGTCGTCCGCCGTGCGCCGCAGGGTATCTATAACGGCGTCGTAACCGCTTTTAATCAGACAATCATCGCCGTCGACGAATTGCACGAACAAGCCCTTAGCCCGTTCGATACCCGCGTTCCGCGCCGCGGAGGGTCCCTGATTCGTTTGCCTTATATAAATGATTTCCTTACATAGAGACGATAATTCGTCCGCCGGCTTTCGGTCCGACCCGTCGTCGACAAGGATGATTTCCCGCTCCACGTCCGACAGATTGACGGCAAGGATACTGC
>JAJPZE010000173.1 GCA_021204565.1 Prevotella sp.
TTAATCAGACGCCCGATACGAAAACGACCGCGATGAGGATGATGAATATCCGTCCGGCGATAAAAACGTACCCGCAAGTTGAGGTAACGGCGGAGAACGATATGCTCTACGGGCAGATTAAGAGTATCGCGGAGCGTATTCAAGCCGAGCTCCGGCGGGGATTGAAGAACACGGAACTGACGCTTTCGCTCCGCCTCGCCGAACAAACGGAAATGAAGCCAAAGCCCTCAAAGGGGGAAATATTAGAGAAAATGAAGAAGAACAACCCCGCTATAGGACTGCTCTTCAACACCATCGACCTCGAATTGTCGTAACCTTACGCCGCCTCGTTTGTCCGCCGGACGCGAGCGTTACCACACTCGACGAGGTCTACACACATCCAAAAGCCGATAAATTGTCATAGACAACCGGCACGCTCTCGGAACATAACAGCAATCACATCCACTCGCAAATATGAGAATTTGTAATTCGCTTTGCAAATATAATATCAGATTGTTAGCAAAACAAACAAATGAGTAATTATTTTTCTTATAATGCGCATTTTTCCTTTCATTTTCAAACTTTTAAGACATAATACGCTATAAATCGTCAACTCGGGATGTATATCGCGGGCGCATGCGAGCCTTGAAAGAGCCGCTTTCTTGATATGCCTTAGGAGTGTACGGAGCATAATCCGAAAAATGAGTGTTAATATTTTGCCGGTTTACATAGTTACATTAAATTTGCCGCACGATACATCCGACAGCGCCCCCGGGCGGGTCGGGAGTGTCGTTACATAAAAATCGAAAAGGCACCAAACGAATATGAAACAAGGACAAGGGAACACTATCAAGACACTCACCCGGCGGACAATCTGGGACATCACCGAGCGGGACGTATTTCGCTTGTGGAAAGATGCGGAACACGATGCCGACCTCAAAGACAGCCGCCAACACTATCTCGAAATCATCGCAACCGCTTTCGAGATGGAGGAATTGTCAATGCCCCGCCTGTCCGTACTGCGTAAATATGAAGCGCGCGGCTTCATAATCGACACGCTGAAAGGCGCGGGCGGGGAAGACACGAAATGGGCTCTCAAAAAACGGAAAATAACGCGCGTAGGCGACATAACCTACGACAATATCCATCACCTTACGCCAAAAGAATTGCTCGAAGCTATCGACCGCAACTTCGGAGGCGGCTGGGACTCCCTCTCGGAGAATACTCAAAAAATCATCCGAAGTTATTTCGACATATCGACAACCACGCTCCCCAAGGACCGTCTGCACAATCCCGGCGGCATCTACGATATGCGCGTGGCGGAGAACTACGATGTATTGGAGATACCGAAAGGGACTTGGGTGGAGGTGATTTTCGCAAGAGAGAAACCGGAAATCGTCATCACATCCGACGACAACGAGCCGGAGACGGAGACGAACGAACCCGCTCAAGACGAATTTGAAGACACGCAGGAAAACTACGAGAACAACGAAGAAGACTTCTCCGAAACTTTCAACGACGAGCTGAAAGACGAGGACGTGCTGAGCGAGGAGTCGTTCGACGACGACTATCGTAACGGCTACGACGGCGAGGACGACGGCGAGATGACCATCGACGACGTGGTCGCCGCCGAGGACAGGGATTAGTTATTGGTTGCCGGGGGAGGTATCGGGCGGCTCCAAGATGAGGCGTCTGACGGTTTCCGACTTATTATTCAGACGATAATACCCGCGCTTCTTAGTACGAAGAAGCGCGGATGTTGCCTTGCCGGAATTGTTTCGGACAAAGCGCCGCACGGCGGCATAGACCTCTTCGTAGCCAATCGGCTCGAAAAGCGAGTTCACTTCGTGATGAACATGACGGGCAATCTTGGCGGGCGACAACCCGCGCCGACCCGCAAGGGAAAGGATACCGATTATTTCTTTATCGTAGCTCATCGGAAGAAAAACCAAAGGGGAGTTGCTTCACCGGTTGGAATGCAACTCCCCTTTGCGTCAAGTTTATGGCTTGTCTGCCTTGCAGGGACTCTCTTACGCGAGGCTGATGTCAGCAACGTTCTCGCCCTTCACCTTGCCCTCTTTGAAGAGCCATCCCAAGCCGAGATACACCTCTTTCTCGGTTATGCCGGCCGCCTTTGCAATCTCCTGAACGGTCAGGGTCGTGCCCGCTGCGGCAAGAGCCTGGTACACATCACCGGCACGGAAGCCGACGCTCTCTGCGTTAATGTAATCAGCATTCTTCACCACACACTTTCTGCCGCGCTTTGCCTTAACCGGCGCGTCGGCGGAAACAACCGCCTCTTCACTCTTAGCAGCCTTAGCTTCAACCGCTTTCGCAGCAACCTTACCGGTTGCAGTCTTCTTACCTGTCATAAATTAAACTGAAATTAAATACCTGAATTGTATCCTTTTAATTGCGGGAGCAAAGGTACAAACTTATGCATTATACATTCCGTATATTCAGTTCAATATACATTCTTTATTGACTTTTATCAACAATATTCTCTTTTTCGTTGATATGCGTCAATCGTTTATACAAATTACTAACGTTTTGACTTCTCCACCGCATCGGTATTTACCGATATGAAATCCTCGTCCAACTGCTTCTTGTCCACAGCCGACGGGGCATCGAGCATAACGTCCCTGCCCGAGTTGTTCTTGGGGAACGCGATACAATCGCGTATGCTGTCCAACCCGGCAAAGATTGAAACCCAACGGTCGAGACCGTATGCGAGACCGCCATGAGGGGGCGCACCGTATTTGAAAGCGTTCATCAGGAACCCGAATTGCGCCTGTGCTTTCTCCGGCGTAAACCCTAATATCTCAAACATTTTCTCTTGCAACTCCGGGTCGTGTATACGAATAGAGCCGCCGCCGAGCTCCACGCCGTTGCACACCATGTCGTAAGCGTCGGCGCGTACGGCAGCCGGGTCGGTGTCGAGGAGCGGGATATCGCAATCCATCGGATGTGTAAACGGATGGTGCATCGCCATCAGACGCCCCTCTTCATCGCTCCATTCGAACATCGGGAACTCGGTTACCCAAAGCATCGCGAACTTGTTCTTGTCTCTCAGACCTAACCTTTCGCCCATCTCAAGCCGCAGTTCGCAAAGCTGACGGCGCGTATTCATCGCGTCGTCGCCCGAGAGGATGAGGAGCAAATCGCCGGGTTTGGCATTCATCTTCGTACGTAATGACTGTAATGTTTCTTGGGTGTAAAACTTGTCAACCGACGACTTAACCGTCCCGTCAGCTGATATCCGGGCATACACGAGCCCTTTCGCGCCAATCTGCGGACGCTTTACCCATTCCGTCAGACGGTCGATATCCTTCCGCGTATACGTCGCTTGACCCGGCACGCAAATGCCCCCGATGTAAGCCGCTTCGTTGAACACGGCGAACGTGCCGTTGCCCTTCAGTACGTCGTCAAGCTCTACAAACTCCATCCCGAAACGCATATCCGGCTTGTCCGAACCGAAACGGCGCATACACTCATCCCAGGTCAGACGCAAGAAGGAACCGTCGAATTCAACGCCGCGAAGCTCCTTAAACAGATACTTCGCCATACCCTCAAAGGTCGTTATAATATCTTCCTGGGTGATGAAACTCATCTCGCAATCAATCTGCGTGAACTCCGGCTGGCGGTCGGCACGCAGATCCTCGTCGCGGAAACATTTCACTATTTGGAAGTATCTGTCGAACCCGGCAACCATATGAAGTTGCTTCAAGGTCTGCGGGCTCTGGGGTAAAGCATAAAACTCGCCCGGGTTCATGCGCGAGGGAACGATGAAGTCGCGCGCTCCCTCCGGCGTCGACCCGATGAGCATCGGTGTCTCCACCTCTATAAAACCTATGTTCGACAGGTAGTTACGCACGGCAATACAAAAACGATGACGCAGCTCGAGGTTCCGTCTGACAGCCGTCCGGCGAAGATCCAAATAGCGGTATTTCATACGTATATCGTCTCCGCCGTCGGTGTTGTCCTCAATTGTGAACGGCGGCGTGAGGCTCTTGTTCAATACGTTAAGCTCGATTACATCTATCTCGATGTCGCCTGTTGGCAGGCTCGCATTCTTCGAATAACGCTCCGAAACAGTGCCCGTCGCTTGCACGACATACTCTCTGCCTAATGCATTCGCCGCCTCGCACAACGCCGCATCCGTCTGTTCGTTGAACTTGAGTTGCGTTATGCCGTAACGATCGCGCAAGTCGACGAATGTCAGAGCGCCCATACGGCGCACACGCTGTACCCACCCGGCAAGCGTAACCCGCTCGCCGGCGTTCTCTATACGAAGTTCTCCGCACGTCTTTGTCCTGTACATATTCTGATTATGATTTGTTTTATTCTCGGTTTACCGGCTTTCTTCAGCGGCGCAAAATTAGTTCAAACATTAGCAATACACAAACAAAAGCTCTTGTTTTATGCGCCGCTGCCGTATGTTAATTATTCGCTTATAAAACGGCTTAGCAGAAAATGAAGTAGAGAAGCTCGCGTGCAAGCTCGCCGGCATCGGTGTTGCCGGTAGAGTTAAGCCCCTTTATCTTTTCGTCTGTCTCGCGTATACGGGAAATGATTTGCATTGTCTTGCCCGCCGTGTAGTGCCTCATCGCAATCATATACTCGTCGGCAACCCAACTGCCGTATAGGTCGAGGTGCCGCGCCACAACGGATTGATCGTTGCGATTAGGCGCATACCAGGCCAACATAAGGTTCTCAAAGAAATAAAATAATGTGGGGAGCAACACGAACGGACCGCCCGACTTGGGGTTCTTAACGAAATAATCAAGTATGCGAAAGGCGCGAAGAACATCTTTGTTGGCTACCGCCTTGCGGAACTCCGACGGATTATAATCTCTGCTTATGCCTATCGATTGCTCGACTATTTCCGGCGTTACGTTCGTTTCGCCCGTAGGCATGGCGAGGCATAACTTATCCAATTCCGAAGCCAAACGGCATAAATCGCTCCCTATCGACTCGGCTATAATCCCGGCGGTGCGCCCGTCAATGTTCATTCCGCGTCCCTTTACGAAGCCCGTTACAAAGCCCGGCAGGCTCCGTTCGCTAACCTTTACGCTTTCGAAAACCACGCCCGCAGTACGCGCTTTCGCAAGTATCTTCCGTCGTCCGTCTATGTTTCCGTTCTTATGACAATACACGAGGATGGTCTGCGGCGAAGGTTTGTCCATGTATTTGTCAAGCTCGTCGGTATTCTTAATGTTTTGCGCTTCCTTCACGATAATAACTTTATGCTCCGCCATCATCGGGTATTCGCGCGCCATATCGGCGATTTGAGCCGCCGTAACGTCAGATCCGAAGACGACAAACTGGTTAAACTCACGTTCGTCTTCGGAGAGGACGGTTGTGGCGAGCGCATTACAGATGCTGTCGATGAAGTACGCCTCTTCTCCCATAAGTATGTAGACGGGCGCGAACTTCCGGGCGCGTATGTCGCGCATTATCTCCTCATAGCCGATGTTTTGTTTCTTCGCCATATACGAATTATTCCGCTTTGATTATCTTTGCACCGCGTTCAAAGGTAATGCAAACCGGCAAGAGGAGCAAATAAAAACAAATAAAAGGAAGATAAACGGATATGCAACAGCTCAATCTGCCCGCATTTGATGCGAGGGTAAAGGAGACGGGCGGAAAGGCATCGATTTACGACCCGTTGCGCCGGAGATACGTCGCGCTCACGCCCGAGGAGTGGGTACGCCAGCACTTCGTTCACTTCCTCATCGCTTTCCGCCGTTATCCCGCCACGTTGCTCGCCAACGAAGTAACGCTCCGTATCGGGGAAAAGACGTTGCGCGCAGACACCGTTCTCGTCGATAAACATCTCCGCCCGCGGATGATAATCGAATATAAAGCGCCGTCGGTGAATATAAACGAGAGAGTGTTGCAACAGATAACCGCCTACAACACTCTCTTGCACGTCGACTGTCTCGTGGTCAGCAACGGGCTGACACATCTCGCCTGGCGGCCCGCCGAGCCGGGTCAAACGCCCGTATTCCTGCCCGATATACCTTTTTACGAGGCTCTTTAACCGCCTTACACCCTACGCCACGCCCGGCTTCGCGGCAAGGAATTTGTTCGCCGCACGCAGCTGATGACGCATTATCGACAGTAATTCTTGCGTCTCCTGCAAGAGGTTGAGATAAACCACGGAGATGTTATAATCATCGTTCGAGGGCGTGTCCTGCATATTGTCAAGGTGCTTGTCGCGAAGCGCCGACAGCGTCCGTTTGCATTCGTTTGCATTATCCAAACAGCTGCGATACCGGCTGTAGTCGCGCGTCTGTATCATTCCGGCGGTTTCTTTGAGCAGGTCGTCGACCGTATGATGTACGCCCTTATACGCCTCGGCATACGCTTCGGGCATATCTTTGAAGCTGTTCTCGACGTGTTCCAATGCCGGCTCGAGCATTCGTTTGAGGCAATACACGGCCTGCGAGTTGCTGTTAGCCCCGAGATGAAACCACGTATTGCGCTCTATGGCGATGGTGTGGGGCGTGCGTTTGAGGGCAAGATATTCGCGGCGGCGTATCTTTTTGAGCAATGCTTTCTCTTCGTCTAATGCGCGTTTAACCTGCCGGAGAAGACGGAGGTCGTCCCTCTGAAGCCCGTCGGTGATGTTGTTGTATTGCTCGCGGACAAACTCAGCCACGCTCGCCTGCGTGTTCGTAACGTGCTTGTTCAAAAGGTCGAGCACTATCTCCGGGTCCTTACAACGCATCATCAGCGGGAAGAGGTCGTCTTTCTTCTCCTCTTTCATCCGCCGGGAATACATCATATTGCTCCTGACAAGCAAGAAGATAACCAACGCGATGAAGAAGATCATCACCGCAAAACCGCCGAAATACATCAACGCGCAAACCAACGCGCAAGTGATGAACGCCACGCCCGCCGTGATGAACCAACCGCCAATCACGGCAACAACGCCGGTTACACGGAACACCGCGCTGTCCCTCGCCCAAGCACGGTCGGCAAGCGATGTGCCCATAGCCACCATAAACGTAACGTAGGTTGTCGATAAGGGCAGCTTATACAGCGTTCCGAGTATGATCAGAGCCGAGGAAAGGACGAGATTAATCGAGGCGCGCACCACATCGAACGCCGCGTCTTCGGGCAATACGACGTTACGGTTGTCGAAGCGGTTA
>JAJPZE010000020.1 GCA_021204565.1 Prevotella sp.
AGATTATATTTTCATATACGATTTCGATGTAAGCACCTCGCCTTAATACCGTTTCCCCATACGGCGCATTATCGTTATGTGCAACGCCTCTAAAGACGGGGCGGTTCTATAAGGAGATGTGGCGGATTACCTATCCATCAGACGCCCGACATCGGCGTACCAATCGTATGCGCGCCAGGCGTCGTTGTCGTTGTCCCTGCCCTCGGCGGGGACGTATATCGACGCGCCGGCATAATGTTCCCTATCGGTAATCTCGGCGGTAAATAACGACGAGAACTCCGTCAGCCACGTATCCGTCGCGTAACGATACGGTATCGCGCGCTCCATTGCAATGCTCCACGCCGCATATCCGCCGTCTCCGGTCCAGCGGTTAATACAACTTCCGATGTCGTAGTATTCCGGTTTCCAACCGGTGCCGGAAGCGTATGCACAATATGCTTGCACGCCGTCGGTAGGGAAATCATTGACCGAGGAGAGAGCCGCCGCCGTCGCCGCCGCAAGGTTGTCAAGCCCGGAGCTCATCACCGACGAGATGAGGAGCCCGCAGGAGTTTTGATATAAGTTGAAATACGTTTCGGGGATGTCTTGCGCGAAGCCGTCCGCCTCGAAGAAAAAAGGCATCATAGCGGTATAATCCGCGCCGGCGCCGGGTATCTCGGCCGGCGAGGCGATACTCCACGCCGTAACGTTTCTCATCTCGTACGCCACTTCCATGCACTGCATAAAGCACGCATCGTAAAATATATACCGCCACTGTATCCCCGTGTTCTCCAATATATGTCTCAAGACGGGTATCTCCATCTCCGTCCCGCTGTTCGACGAAGTGTTGCTCCCGTTGTCGATGCCGATAGTTCGTCTTTTTTCCGACTCCAACCAACCGCTGCCGTGCGACCAGAGGATGAGTGCGTATTCGTCCGCTTCATTATCGGCAATGATGCGTTTTAAGGCGCTCTCCATCCCGGCGCTGTCGGTGCTGATTATATCCTCGGGATATTCATATTCCGGCGTTTCGCCTCTCGTGCTGTCAAGCGAGATAATCTGCGGAAGAGCCGTCGAGCTGCTGTTGTCGTAAAAGATAACCAGCCGGCAGTCGGCAGGAATCTCCGCCGCTCCCCGCCGCATCTCGTCCAAATCCGCCGTTGCCGCGGCGGATAATGAGTTCTCCCCCATAACATAAGCTATGACCACACGGCGCAAGCGCACGGGTGCCGTCTCCCCCTCGTCGTCGTTGCAAGAGACGGCGAACAGGACTATAACCGACATCAATAATATATATTTCACACGTGCAAAGGTAGGTTTATTTAGTACGTAACCGTCCCGTTTATTCACTTTTTCATTACCTTTGCCGGCAATCGAGCATATGTATCAAACCAAATAAACCTATGATTATGAAGAGATTATTTATTCTTTTTGCTGTGTGTTTCACGCTATTCATGTCTACGCCCGCATCGGCACAGATTAATATTAACATCAATATCCAGCCGTCTTGGGGCCCGTCGGGGTATGATTACGCGGAATATTATTACATCCCGGAGCTCAATATTTATTACGATGTAGCTAACGCCTTGTTTTATTACTTGTCGGGAAATGTATGGACCGGAGCCCGCTATCTGCCGACCAAATACAAGAAGTATGACCTCAGCTCAATGTATAAAGTGGTGATGAATGATGTCAGCAAACCGTGGCTGAACAACAAAGAGCACAAGAAGACATATAAGAACTATGTCAACGACCGCACGCAGATACCGATACGCCAAACGGCGGATGCCAAGCACGAGCCGGCACGCGCCAACACTCAGCCGTGGGTAGACAATAAGCCGGCTACGACGACTTCGAAGAAAGCATCCTCTGCATCGAAGCCGTCTGCAAGCTCATCTAAATCCACATCGAAGACAACGTCGTCTGCGTCGAAACCTTCATCTTCGACAAAGTCCGCCGAACCGGCCAAACCGGCAAACAACTCTGCAAAAACGACATCAAAACCGTCTTCATCTACGTCGAAACCCTCATCCTCTTCGTCTAAAAAGACCGGCTCTTCCTCGTCGAACAAGAAGAATACGAAAAGCGGGAAAAAATAACCGACACCTCTTTATATCCACTCGTTATGAAGATTTTCGGAGTAGGGAAGAATTATTACCCGCCGACGGACGAGGCACGCCGTCAGTTTACTGCCCCCGACGAGCCTATAATCTTCCTCAAAGCGGACTCGTCATATCTGCACAATCACAAGCCGTTCTTTGTCCCCCAATTCATGGGTCGGATCGACTATGAGGGCGAAGTAGTGGTTCGTATATCGCGTATGGGGAAAGGCATCGCCGAACGTTTTGCCGGGCGTTATTACGATGCCTATACCGTCGGAATCGACTTCACGGCGCACGATTATTTGCTCCGGGCGCAGCAAAACGGGCTGCCCTGGGATATCGCCAAAGGCTTCGACGGAGCCTCGACAATAGGCGAATGGGTTCCCAAAGACCAACTGCCGGACGCCAATAATTTGCATTTCCGTCTCGATATCAACGGGCAGACAGTGCAGGACGGCTGCACAAGCGATATGATTTTCAGCGTCGACCGCGTCGTCAGCTATGTAAGCAACTTTTATACGCTCCGTACCGGCGACCTCATATTTACCGGCACGCCCGCCGGCACCGGACCGGTAAATATCGACGACCGGTACGAAGGCTGGCTCGAAGGACGCAAACTGCTCGAGTTTAACTGTAAATAAATAGGGAACGTATTCATCTCGTCGCTCATCTCGCCCGAGAGAAGAGAAGACTTGCAAGATCACGGGGTTTTGCACTGTCTGAACACGGGGTTTTGCCCGGCGTGAACACGGGGTTTTGCCCTGCATGAACACGGGGTTTTGGCCTGTTAAACCCCGTGTAATGAGCGTGCAAGAACTCGAGTAATGAGAGGGTAAAATCCGGGAGTTTTGCCCGGCGTGAGAGGATGTGTCGAAGCGCCTGCGGCACATAAGATGATGATTGCATTCTATCGCGAAAGCGATAGAATGCAATCATTTGCGGGGAAACGAACGGGGTGCGGACAAGTCGTCCGCACCCCGTAACCTTTTGTCTCTTTACTTATTGTTTCGTTTATCTTAAAAACAATAATTCGCGATACTTGGGCAGGGTCCACATCTCGTCGGAGACTATAAGCTCGAGCTTGTCAATATCGTAGCGGATCTCGTCGAGCTTCGGCTCTACCGTGTCGTGATATGCAATCGCTTTCTCCCTTTCGCTCTCTATCTTGTTAGCTATTTTGCGGGCTTCGACCAGCGCATTCACGCCGTTCTCTATCCGCTCTATCCGCTCCGCAATCTCGCGTATGATGGCGATATTGCTTGCCGAGAGTTTCTTTCCCTCTTCCGCTCCGAATATCTTCATCATATTGTCGACATTACAAGCGAGTTGCGATTGATAACGGGTGCAGACGGGGATGATGTGGTTCATAGTGATGTCGCCGAACACGCGGGCCTCTATCTGAACCTTCTTCGTATACGTCTCCCATTTGATTTCGTTACGTGCCGCAAGTTCTTTCGGGGCGAACACTTTCATATCTCCGAACATCTTTATGCTTGCCTCGTCTAAGTAACGGTCGAGGATTAACGGGCACGAACGCTCCACGTCCAAGCCCCTGCGGGCGGCTTCGGCAACCCACTCGTCGGAGTATCCGTTGCCGTCGAAACGTATCGGGGCGCAGGTCTTGATATCCTCTTTCAATATCGTTACAATCGCGCTCGTTTGGTCTTTGCCGGCGGCTATAAGGGCGTCTACGCGCGTCTTAAAGTCGGTCAGAGCTTCCGCCACGGCGGAGTTGAGCGCAATCATCGCCGAGGCGCAGTTGGCCTCGCTGCCCACGGCACGGAACTCGAAGCGGTTCCCCGTGAATGCAAACGGCGATGTCCGGTTGCGGTCGGTGTTGTCGATAAGCAGCTCCGGTATCTCCGGTATGTCGAGTTTCATCCCCTGCTTGCCCGACAGGCTGAACATCTCGTCGGTATCGCTGTTCACTATATGATCCAACAACTCGCTGACTTGCGTGCCGAGGAACGACGATATAATGGCGGGGGGCGCTTCGTTCGCGCCGAGACGATGCGCGTTCGTCGCGCTCATAATCGACGCTTTGATAAGGCCGTTATGACGATAGAGCCCCATAAGCGTCTCTACGATAAACGTAACGAAACGCAGGTTCTCCTCCGGCGTCTTGCCCGGCGCGTGCAGGAGCACGCCCGTATCGGTTGATAGCGACCAGTTGTTGTGCTTGCCCGACCCGTTGATACCGTCGAACGGCTTCTCGTGGAGTAATACACGGAATCCGTGCTTGCGTGCAACTTTCTTCATAAGCGACATGAGGAGCATGTTATGATCTACCGCAAGGTTGGTCTCCTCGAATATCGGCGCGATTTCAAATTGGTTGGGAGCAACCTCATTGTGCCGCGTCTTGCACGGTATCGACAATTCAAGAGCCTGTATCTCGAGGTCTTTCATGAAAGCCAACACGCGGTCGGGAATTATGCCGAAGTAGTGGTCGTCCATCTGTTGGTTCTTTGCCGCTTCGTGCCCCATAAGCGTCCTGCCGGTCAGCATTAAGTCCGGGCGCGCATAATAAAGAGCCTCGTCAACCAAGAAATACTCTTGCTCCCAACCGAGGTTGCTCGTAACTTTCTTCACGTTCGGATAAAAATACTTGCATACGTCCGTCGCCGCTACGTTCACGGCATGCAAGGCGCGTAACAGCGGAGCCTTATAGTCAAGAGCCTCGCCCGTATATGATATGAAAACCGTCGGAATACACAGCGTATCGTCGGATATGAATATCGGCGACGTGGGATCCCAAGCCGAATAACCGCGCGCCTCAAACGTGTTGCGTATACCTCCGCTGGGGAACGAGCTTGCGTCAGGCTCCTGCTGGACAAGCAACTTGCCCGAGAACTCCTCTATCATTCCGCCCTTGCCGTCGTGCTCCACAAAGGCGTCGTGCTTCTCCGCCGTGCCCTCCGTCAGGGGTTGGAACCAGTGAGTATAATGGGTTACGCCGTTCTCATCCGCCCATTGCTTGATGCCCTTAGCTACCGTGTCGGCAATCGAGCGGTCGAGTTGCGCGCCGTTGTCAATCACGTCAATGAGCTTCTCATACACGTCCGCGGGCAGATATTTGTACATCTTGCTCCGGTTGAAAACATACTTGCCGAAGTACTCCGAGGGACGTTCAACAGGCGAAATAACCTCTACCGCCTTCCGTCCCGCCGCCTGTTCGACGGCTTGAAACCTTAAATTCGTCATCTCTTTTTACCCTTAAAACTAAAGATTAAACTTCCGATTTATCTCTCTCTTGTCGTATTGTTTGATTATCCTTTAAGCCACTTCCCGATGCGCTCCATCGCCTCTTCGCAGTCCTCACGATTGCCGAAAGCGGTCAGCCGGACATAACCTTCGCCGCTCGGTCCGAAGCCTACACCCGGCGTCGAGACTACCCGCGCGCCTCTCAACATCTTCTCGAAGAACGCCCAACTATCCTCGCCGCCGGGCGTCTTAACCCACAGATACGGCGCATTCTTTCCCCCGTACACGGTCAGCCCGAAGCCCGTCAAAGCGTCGAGCATCATCCGCGCATTCCCCATATAATAATCGATTACAGCCTTCACTTGCTCCTTTCCCTCGGGCGTGTATATCGCTTCCGCCGCACGCTGGCTTATGTAGCTCGTGCCGTTAAACTTGGTGCATTGCCGCCTGTCCCAAAGGGGGTTAAGCGCGTAGCGCCTCTCTGCATCCGCGCTTCTAACGGTCAACTCTTTCGGCACGACAGTATACCCGCACCTCACTCCGGTGAAGCCCGCGGTCTTGGAGAAGCTGCGGAACTCTATCGCAGTCTTCTTTGCTCCGTCAATCTCGTAAATGGAGTGGGGCACGCCGTCTTCGCGGATGTATGCTTCGTATGCGCCATCGTAAAGGATAAGCGCATCGTGCTCCAAAGCGTAATCAACCCAACGTTTCAGCTCGCCGCGCGTAAGCACCGTGCCCGTCGGATTGTTCGGATAACATAGATAAATCATATCGACGCGCCGGCTCGGCAGGGCGGGTACGAAACCGTTCTCCGCCGTCGAGGGCAGGTATGTTATATCGCTCCACTTCCCCCGAATGAGCTCTCCGGCGCGCCCGCTCATAACGTTCGTGTCGATATAAACGGGATAAACGGGGTCGGTCAGCGCCACTTTATTCTCTCTTCCGAACAAGTCGCCAATGTTCCCCGTATCGCTTTTCGCCCCGTCGCTGACGAATATCTCGTCCGTACGGATATCCACTCCGCGAGTCTTGTAATCATTCTTCACTATCGCCTCGCGCAGGAACGCATAACCCTCTTCGGGTCCGTATCCGCGAAACGTTTCCTTTGCCGACATCTCGTCCACCGCCTTGTGCATCGCCTCGATAACCGCCTTCGAGAGCGGCCGCGTAACGTCTCCGATGCCGAGACTGATAACGTCCGCGCCGGGGTCGGACGCCTTAAAGGCATCCACTCTCCTCTTTATGTCGGCGAACAAATAGTTCTTCGACAACTTCGGGAAATATTCGTTTACAAGAGCCATATCTATTGCTGTAACTATTTATAATTGTTGTTCTCTTAGCGTTAATTCACCGTCGAAAACATCTTCCGCGCCCCCGGTCATAAAGACGTGTCCGGTCGTCTCGTCCCAGTTAATATCCAACGTCCCCCCGTCCATAATTATCCGGTTTGACCGTCCGCCGCGACCCGTAACGGTCGCCGCAACCGACGTCGCGCACGCCCCGGTACCGCAGGCGAGGGTAATCCCGCTGCCCCGTTCCCATACGCGGCAACGTATACCGCCGCTCGGCAAAACGCTTGCAAACTCGATATTACACCGGTCGGGAAACACCGCGTCACGCTCCAACACACTGCCGTAAAGAGCAATGTCAAGCTCCTCGCAATTATCCGTAAAGATGACGAAATGCGGGTTGCCCATAGACACGAACGTGCCCGCAAACTCCCTGCCGTGTGCCGTCAGTCTCTTGCCCGAAGCCATATATGCCGCCTCGTCGCATTGCGT
>JAJPZE010000146.1 GCA_021204565.1 Prevotella sp.
TTGTATCCGTTATCGTTGCGTCTAAGATGGTTGCGACCAGCTCGCCGGAGTACTCATCGGTGATTGCGCTGCCAAACGTTGCGGCGGCTGTGATGCTCATACCGCTGTACGTCATACTCAGGCTCATCTCCGCGTTGAGTTCGTATTCGCTCATCACTGCATTAAACACGACGGGCACCTCGCCCATAGTCGTGCCGACCCAAGTTGTAACGCTTTCGTCGTCGCCCTCTTGTATCTCGATATCTTTCTCGGCGGAAAGGAGCACGTTGCCGTTGCCCATATCAACGCCCTCGATGTCGGATATAACCACCGTGCCGACATTAACGGTCATCACCAAAACCTTTACGCTGAGGTTCGGAAGAGTAAATGTATAGTTGCCGTTTTCTTGCTGCGTAACGCTTACGGTAGTCTCTGTTGTCGTGGTTGACCCCATAACCGTCAGGGCGAGGTCATCGGTAAAGTCGTTGGCATTAGCTGCCAACGCAAGGCTCATAAAGAGCAGTGTAAAAATCTTTTTCATATAATGCATTTAATGGTTTAATCTCTCATAAGCAAGCCGCCGGGCAACGTAACGCCCTTTATAACCGGGCGTTACGGCGGTGGCGGGGTTTATAATTTCTTGTAAATACCTAATGTTGCGTAGAGCGGGTACATAGTGTACGACACGGTTGTGAACGAGCTTTTGAATATCCCGTTCATACCCCATTGCAGGTCGGCATACAGCCCTACGGAGCGCGTAAGGTTCCAATCAACGCCGAAGTCGAGCCCCCAGAGGACGCGCCGCATATCATTGGAGAAGTCGAAGTCGCCGCGCTGGTCGGAGCTCGTACCTACCTCGAGACGCTCCCCCGTGGGGTATTGATACTTGTGAGGAACGGTGCGCAACAAGTTCACGCGCTGTTCGTTTGTCAACTGCGAATTAGCGAAATCGATGACATCATCCATGCTCAGGACCGACAAATCCATGCCTTCGGGCACCAACGACGACAGCTTGCCCGACGTTATTTGCGAGTAAATATAATTCGCGTCAATCTGATACAGCGAGGATATAGCCCGCAGATAACCGTTGTAAGCATATCCGCTGAAGTTGCGGCTGACCACGAAAGAGATGTACGGACCGAAACGGAGACTCACTTTCTTCGACACGTCGTACCCGGCGAAGACCGGGATGGAGATAGTCCAGAGATTGGACGCAAGGTTGACTTTACCCGTGAAATACCCCACCACAGGCTCGCCTCCGCGCACCATCTCGACATAATAAGCTTTCGCGTCGGCATCTATCCGCATCGACTTGCGATCCACTCTCAGCCCGCTCACGATATTGAAATCATGCTTGAGCGGAACGGTTACATACGAGGCGAACTGCGGGTTGAAGTGTAGCGATAACGAGTTCAGGTGCCGTATACAAGCGGGCATGCCGAGCGGCATCGTACCCCCTAAGTTGTCGCCGAAGCGTATGTCGTAGGCGGGTTTATGCGGACTCTCGCTTTCGTTACTGTCTTTTTGTCCTCCTTTTGCAATGCAGTCGACATTGAGCGCGAAGAGGAGTATTGCCAATACAATAAGGTATTTCATTTGTTTTTATTCGTTATCTTTTCGTTCGCTTTCGCTTGAATTATTGCCGGAGCTATTGCCTTATTCCTCTACGATAACAGAGAAGTTATCGATGTACAGCGTGCTCCCTACGGCGCCCTCGTAATAGCTGCCCCGCTTGCTCGAAGAGCAAACAATAGACAGGTTATAACCCATATTGGCGAGCAGTTCGGGGTCGACCTCGTCCCAGTAATCAATCGCTATATCGAAGTATGTCCACTCCGTTGTCGGCACGACATCAACATCGCCCCTGCCGACGCGCAACTCGCTATCGGCGGTGTTCTCGCCCGTAAGCACGACGTAGTTGCCGTCGGCGTCATGGTTGCGGTAAAGTTGGATATAGAGCGCCGCGGTATCCTCTGTGTCGAGCTTGTTCCCCGAGCGATCCATCATCTCTTCGCCGGGAGTGTACTTGTAATAACCTGTCATGCGGACGGGCTTGAAGTTAACCGGCAGACCGAACAACGTGCTCTGCAACGTCGCCGTCAACGCCTTCGACAAGTCGAACGAGCCGAGGAAGAAGTTGCCCGCGGCTATGCGCTTGTTCGTTATCGTGCCCCATGCGCCGAGGTCGCAAGTGGTTAATTTGACGCACGGACCGCCGTCGACGCCGCCTGTCGGGTCGGGTAACGACGGATATTCCTCTATGCCCGCCGTGCCGCGTGCAAGGGCAAAGCCGGGATTGGCACTGCCCCAATCGGGCTCTTCGTCGTTGCTGTAATCCGACCACACATAATATTTGCCCGAATCGTCCAAATAATAATTATCAAAAGAGAAGTATGTAGGCAACACCTGCGGGGAGAAGCGCACGTTGTACGTCCGGGTCGATTTTGCGTTGCCCGGGCTAACGACAGTGTATGTCTGCCCGCCGTTGGAGAAGTCTAAAACCGTACCGCTCGCGGGAGTAATCGTCGCCCCTTCCGTAATATTAAATTGGGGCGCAAGAGCCGTAAGCAGCAACGAATCGATGTCTTTCCTGACGTTAAACGTGATTATAGACGACGAATAATCCGCATTGATGACCGCAGAGGTATCGCTCGCTTGATAAAAAAATGTTGACCAATCCCCGTTGTCAAAGTGCACCCATGCATCAGTTATGTCCGCCTCCCAAGTAAGCTCCTCATCCTTAATACACGACACGCACAAGACAGACAACAAACAGACTGCAAAGAGATTTCTTAATAACATATTGTTCGCAATGTCGATTATTTGTGCGCGGCAAAGGTACAATATTTCCGTATAATGAACAAAAACAATTAAAAAAAACATATATTGAAGCCCGCGCGGGAGCCATATGGTCAAAAGCGTCTGCGGCATTAAGATGGTGCCTGCACTATCGCCTGCAACAATAGTGCAAGCCGGGTTGTGCGTAACGTATTGATAATCAATGCCGAGCATGACCCCATATCATGGGTGCCCTTAACCCCATATTAAGGTACCCCATAACCCCATATTAAGGGTACCCATGATATGGGGTCACGCTCCGCAAGAGCCGGTGTGTCAAAATAGTGCAAGCGGATGTCTGCCGCCGTCCCGGCATACCGCCCGCCGGCTCTTTGCCCGAGCGCAAAAACAAAAGCGGTTGCCAATCAAACGATTGACAACCGCTCTATGTACACCGCCAGGGGCTCGAACCCTGGACACCCTGATTAAGAGTCAGGTGCTCTACCAACTGAGCTAGCGGTGCTTCCGCCCTCAAAGAAAAGCGAGCGCAAAGGTAAATTGTTCGGCTGAACCAGCCAAACTTTTCAAAGGAATTTTTATATCCCGCGCTCTTTCAGTCGTCCGCCATCATCCCCGCTCTGAGCCTCTTCACCGAGTTGAGATCGGTGAAATAAGAGAGCAAGGTGTAGCCGAATTCGAACGCCGCACCGGGTCCGTATGCGGTTATGATATTGTGGTCGATTACGACTTTCTCCCCCGTGTAAAACGCTCCCGTGAGGTATTTCTCAAAGCCGGGATAACATGTCGCGCGCAGTCCGTCGAGCAGTCCGAGTTTGCCCAACACCATCGGAGCGGCGCATATTGCCCCTATAAGCCCTTTCCTTTTGTCGTGAGCGACAAGGGCTTTACCTAATCTATAACACGCCGCAAGGTTCTCCGCACCGGGCATTCCTCCGGGCAAAACAATCATCTTCGCGTCGAGTAAATCCGATTCGCGAAGCAAGTTGTCAGCCTTAACGACGACGGAGTGAGCCGACGTAACATACCGGCTTTCCTTAATGCCGACCGTCTCAACGGGGACGCCCGCACGGCGCAGAATATCCACCGGAGCGAATGCTTCAACTTCCTCAAAGCCGTCCGCTAAAATAACATATACCTTATCCATAGTTCTTCGTTTCGAGTTTTATAAGTAAACAACAACGCGGGGTCTCTCGACGAGATTACCTATATGCGAACACGCAAAAGTATAATTTTATTTCCCGCAAGCAAACACTTTTATTCATTTTTAACCGTTAGATATTCATTTCCCCGCAGTGGGGACAGCGCCCCTTTTTCCTCATCTTCGCCCCGCACCTGCCGCATTCATACGGGCAGTACGCATATCGGAAATAGCGGTATAAGGCAACGGCGATATACGCGGCGAGAAGCGGATAGCCGACGTAGAGCCGTGTCGTAGTCGTGAAAAGGATGTACGCGACGACACAAACCGCTCCGACACTGCCCGAATAGAGCAATGCCTTTGCGGGGGGAAGAGTGCGGAACACCACATCGACTACGGCGAGCGCGACAATAATCATCGCCCAAACGGATACAAGGAACAGGGAAAGGACAGGCGGCGTGGCGAACGGATTAAGCGTCGGACGGAAATAAAAATCTATCCACGCCTCGGGCGCGAACATCTGTATCGAGGCGTATAACGTTGCGGCGAGAGCTGTTAGAAGGCAGAGAAGCGTGGGGTAGAACGAGGGTATATCGCGCCAATGCACAAACGGAGCGTCTTTGCGACGCAGTATGACGACTATGTATATCGTAGCTATGACGACGAGAAAACCGATAAACAGATAGAGATGAGCGCCGGAGAAGAGGCTTATGAACTGCGATATGGGGTCGTCGGGGACGGCTTCGGAGAGCAACCGACCCTCGTGCAACCACCCGAAGCGCGCGCGTTCGTCAGCCACCTCCACCCATACGGAGTCGAGCGTGTCGCGGGGAATAACACGTATGTCGGCAACGACTATGCGCTCGTTCTTGTGTATTGCAAACGTATCAATCACCGGCACGTCAGCCACTTTCTCCTCCGGTTGCACGCGCAACAAAACGATTGAATCAACGTCGACAACAAAGTTATAATTCTTTACGAGCCTATGTCCGCCGCCCCGCGCGAGGGTGTCCGCCGTGCGCGAAGAGAGGTTCCGCGTGTCGTGCATCTCCGGTCGCGGTTTCTGATAACAACCGGCAAGGAGAAGAACAGTGAATATAATGAGGAGCCGGCGCATAGATTTATACTTGTTTTACATCCATCCGGCACGCCTTGCAATCAAATTCGAGACGCACCCGGCGGTTGTTTCCGAAGCGGAGAAAGAGCGGCTCGCGCCAAGTCGGGACGGCGCCGCCGTGCTTTGTGCAATACCCTAATGCATAGCGTATGCAGTGTTTGCATTGCATTAACGGGCAGTTGAAAGCGGACGGGTCAACCTCCGGCGCAACGTTATATCCGCCGAATCCCGCCTCTTTATATACTTCCGCGGCGAGCGAATTGGCAACATTCTTCGGCTTATACGCCGGGTTTAACGCCGCGACAGATGCGCCGGCGGGCGGCGGCAACTTGTCTCTTGCGGGCTTATACGCTTTATATCGTTCGTCGAGAAGGCGCGCCAAGTCGTGCCGGAGTTCGGATAAAGCGGCGGGAGATATGAAGTATTGCGCGGCTTCGTCCTCTATATTGATCTCAACTGCCTTATATATCGTATTGCCCCAGCGGGACAACAGGGTCCGTATGTTGTCGGATTGCGGTTTCGTTGCGATTGTGTGCGCAAAGCTGATAGCTGTCTTCACGCCCTCTTCCCGCTCGGTTTCTGCGGCGAGCGAGAAGCCGTCGGGCGTCGCGCTATATGTTAATTTGACGGGTATGCGCCGCGTTGCGACCCGCTTGGAGAGGAGCTTGTCGAACGCCGCGTCTCTGTTGCGATAGAGCGTCATCCCCGTTTTCAGTCCTTTGGGCATAACGAGAGGGAAGATACGGGTTCCCTCCGCGCGGTTCACACGGAACCCTTTTAATTCGTTATTTTTGTCAAAGAAACATACGCCGTCGCCGTTAGAGAGCGTCGTAAAGCCGGAAATGATAATGCATCTGCCCTCAATCTTCTTTACGATACCGACGCTCTCGCCCGTCACTTTCGGCGTGTTGAACGAGCCGGTATTCGGTTTCCGCCCCGCGAAGAAATAGGTGGTGTATCCCCGGTTAAACGTTTTGGCGAGGTCGGGAGTGAAGGCATACTCCGTCCGCCCTATCGAACTGCGGGCGTATTCACCACTTCGCCGCCGGCATAACTCGTCAAGCCGTTGGCTGTAAGCCGACACGACGTTCTTCACGTACCCATCTCCTTTGAGCCGTCCTTCAATCTTAAACGAGCATACACCGGCGTCCGCAAGCTCCTCCAAATGATTTATGAGGGCGAAGTCTTTTAGCGAAAGGAGATACAAACCCGCCTTTATAACCTCTCCGCCGCCATCTATGAGGTCGAATTTCATACGGCAGAATTGCGCGCATTCCCCTCTGTTGGCGCTACGGGAGAAGAAGTATTGCGAGGCGTAACACGCGCCCGAATAACTCGTGCACAACGCTCCGTGAACAAAACACTCTATCTCCACGTCCGGACAAGCGGCGTTCACGGCGCGTATCTCTTCCAACGACATCTCGCGTCCGAGCACCACGCGGGTGAAGCCGAGCGCCCTCAACATCAGCACGTCCTCTGCGGAGCGTATGTCGGTCTGCGTGGATGCGTGTAGCGGGACCCCCGTCCCGGCGGTCAAGGGGAGCAGCGCAAGGTCTTGAACAAGTATTGCGTCGATGCCCGCCTTGTCCAATTGCTTAATCATCTGGCTTACGTCGTCCGTCTCGTTATCGTAGATAATGGTGTTCAGCGTCGCATAAACCTTTACGCGGAACTTATGCGCATATTCAATCAGACGGGCGATATCGGAGATTGTGTTGCCCGCTGCGGCACGCGCTCCAAAGCGTTCCGCGCCGATATAAACTGCGTCGGCACCGCAATCGACCGCGGCAACACCGCACGCATAATCCCTTGCCGGGGCAAGCAACTCCAAAGTACGCATCGTCAGATAATTGCGCTAATACCGCACGGCG
>JAJPZE010000026.1 GCA_021204565.1 Prevotella sp.
GTGAATATCCCGAGAGCCAATGGACTGCATTATTATCCGACCCGTACTTTGCGGATAACCAACGGTTCGGCATACATATCGAGGACTCGCTTTACGCGGCGACGTACAATGCGTTTAAAGCCGACCGCGACGCAGAGATACGCGCCAATGTGAGGATATCAAAGGAGAGATTCCCGCTCGGCTTCAATAGGGACAAGTTTGTCTTTATCGGCGGATTGAGCAAGCTTAATACCGGCGATGCAGATGGCTGTTTGGAGGATATGAACACGGTTGTAACTGAGTTCCCGACGAGCAAATTAGCGGAATTAGCGGGGATGATTATCAACGGCGTAAAGGCGGGACGGCAGTTGCGGGGCGGCAGATTCGATGTCGGCGATGTCTGGGCGCGCCGGTCAATGGTGCTTAGCGAGACGGACTCCTTAGACACGCGCGAACTTTCTGCGGAGACAGATATGGCATATTATTTTCTCATTGCTTACGAGCCGGACTCTGTCAACACCAATCAGCTTCTTTATCAGCTTGCACGGTTTAACTTCTCCAATTACCTCGTGCGCGACTTCGACCTCGAGCTTGAAGACCGCCAGGGGCTGAATGTGATGCGTATAGGGGGGTTCAACAATTATTTCGAAGCGCGTGAATACGCGCGTGAGTTTTACCGGCAGGAGTCAATACGCGAGCTCGTGAGCGGCGGCAAAACATTTATAATAAGCGGGGACAACCTCTCCTTGCTTGGCACACATTATAGTTACGACGATTACGAAGCCTTTTATGCAGAACATTTCGAGCCGTTAGAGCAACCGGGAGAGCAGCTTCTCTTCGAACAGAACACGCCTCGCGGCGAGTTGGACGACGGCGGGAGCATTCCGGGAAATATCAGCCCGATACTCCAGAGAGAGCAAGAAGAGGAGCAAGAAGGTGAAGATGAATATGCGATACCTGACGATAGCGGCACCGTAATCTTTGAAGATGAAGAGAATAATACCGGCACGGAGATGATCATAGAGGATGGGGAGCCGGCAACGGACACGGGTTCAGACGTTATAATAAATGAGGAAGAACCCGAGCCTGACAACGGTACGGACATTATAATGAATGAGAAAGAACCCGAGTCTGACAACGGTACGGACATTATAGTAGATGAGGAGGAGCCGGCAAAGGAGAGCGATAATATAATTATTGAAGATGGTGAAGAACCGGGCAGCGCGGATATTTATACCTTTGGCGAAGATAATTCCGGCGATGGAGATTTTGAGTTGGACGACGGCGATTATATCCTTGGAGGGGCTGAGAGCGAAGAGGGCGAGGAAGACGAGTATTTCGAGCTTGACGGCTTCTGAAAGATTATTTGCGGCGATACAACATATATATTTATGACAAACGGTTTATTACTTTGGGCAGACGACGAAATTGACCTTTTGCGGGGTCAGGTGATATTTCTTGAGAAGAAAGGATATGAGGTTGTAACAGTCAGCAACGGGAGCGACGCGATAGAGGAATGCCGGGCAAGGACGTTTGATTTGGTTATATTAGACGAAATGATGCCGGGCAAGAGCGGTTTGGAGACCTTAGAAGAGATAAAGGCGATACAGCCCGCGACGCCGGTAGTGATGTTAACCAAGAGCGAGGAAGAAGACATTATGGACGAAGCAATAGGGAAGAAGATTGCGGATTATTTAATAAAGCCGGTCAACCCGAACCAAATATTGCTGTCGCTCAAAAAGAACGTCCACCGGAAAGAGATAGAGACGGAAGTTGTGGAAAGCGGTTATCAACAGCAATTTATGCAATTATCAAATGAGATAGCATCTTGCCGGCATTTCTCGGATTGGGCGGAGCTCTACCGCAAGTTGATACGTTGGGAAATAGAGCTTTCTTCTGTCTCTGCCGCTATGCAAGACCTTATTGCGACGCAAAAGGAAGAGGCGAACGCGGAGTTCGCGAAATACATTAAGAAGAACTATTTGGACTGGGCAAGATGCGCCACGTTCCTCAAAGGCGAGCGCCCTATGATGAGTCCCGACATATTCAAAACGAAGGTGTTCCCCCTTTTAGACAAGGGGGAAACGGTATTCTTTATAATGATTGACAACTTCCGTTATGACCAGTGGCGCGTCCTTGCCGGGGAGATTGGGGATATGTTCGACATAGATGAAGAGATTTATCTAAGCATCTTGCCAACGGCAACACAATATTCCCGTAACGCCATTTTCTCGGGTTTGATGCCGGAAGAGATAGCGAAGATGTATCCCGATTTATGGGTTGACGAGGACGAAGACGAGGGAAAAAACCTGAACGAAGGGCGGCTTATAGAGACCCTTTTGCAACGTTTCCGGCGGAAGAACACCTTCACATACAGCAAGATAAACGGCTCCTCTGGGGCGGAGAAATATATTAACAGGCTGGGGAATATCGCGTCGGGAAAGGATATATGCGTTCTTGTTGTCAACTTTATCGATATGCTCTCGCACGCGGGGACGGAGGTGAAGATGGTGCGTGAATTGGCAAATAACGAGAGCGCATACCGGTCGATAACGCTGTCGTGGTTCCGTCATTCCGTGCTCGCAGATCTGTTCAAATACCTTGCCGAGAGCCGGTATAAGATAGTGCTGACAACCGACCACGGCAGCATACGCACTACTAAGGCGGTGAAGATTGTAGGCGATAGGGACACCACCGTCAATCTGCGTTATAAAGCCGGTCGCAGCATCAGTTGCGAGTCGAAAGACGTGTTCACTATACGCAATCCCCACGAAGCCGGACTGCCCGCGCCTAATCTGTCGACGAGCTATGTGTTCGCTACGGGCAACATGTTCTTTGCTTATCCGAACAACTTCAATTATTATGCGTCGTTCTTTAAGAACACGTTTCAACACGGGGGTATATCTATGGAAGAGATGTTGGTTCCCGTTGTAACGCTTACTCCTCGTAAACATTAATTCAATATTCCGATCCTTAGAGAAATTATGCAAGATTTTGTTCATCTTCACGTCCATACATATTACTCTATTCTCGACGGTCAGTCGGCAATAGACAAGCTTGTAGACAAGGCGATAGCAGACGGTATGCGCGGTATGGCGATAACCGACCACGGGAATATGTTCGGCGTAAAGGAATTTTTTGACTATTGCGAGGGTATAAATGCGAAGCGCCGGAGTGAGGGCAAGGAGCCGTTTAAGCCGGTTTTCGGTTGCGAGATGTATGTTGCCCGCCGGGGTAAGGAGCAAAAAGAGCACGAGCACGGCGATATGGGGGGCAATCATTTGGTTGTTCTTGCGAAGAACGAGACGGGTTATCACAACCTCATCCGTCTCGTTTCTCATGCCTGGACGGAGGGATTTTATATGCGTCCGCGCACGGATCGGAAAGAATTGGAGCGTTATCACGAGGGGCTGATAATCTGTTCGGCGTGCATCGCGGGCGAGGTTCCGGAGAAGATATTAAAAGGGGATATACGCGGCGCGCGGGAAGCTATTGAGTGGTTTCACGGCATATGGGGAGAGGATTATTATCTCGAACTGCAACGCCACGAAGTAACCGATCCGGCGACGAAAGCCAACCGGGAGACATTTCCCTTGCAACAAAAGGCGAATAAGGTGCTTATTGAGTTGGCGCGTGAATATGGTATCAAGCTTGTTTGCACCAACGATTGTCATTTCGTCGACGAGGAGAACGCGGAGGCTCACGACCGCCTCTTATGCGTGTCGACGAATAAGGATTTGGACGACCCGAACCGTATGCGTTATACGAAGCAAGAGTGGTTTAAGACGCGCGAAGAGATGAACACGGTGTTCGCCGACATACCCGAAGCGTTGTCAAACACTTGCGAAGTGCTTGACAAAGTTGAATTTTACGACATCAACCACTCCCCTATTATGCCTTTCTTTCCCATTCCGGAGACGTTCGGCACGGAGGAGGAGTGGCGAAAGAAATATACCCGCGAGGAGCTGTACCGCGAGTTCACTACCGACGAGAGAGGCTTTAACCCGTTGCCTGAGGCGGAGGGCGCGGCGAAGATAGAGCGTCTCGGCGGGTATGAGAAGCTGTATCGTATCAAATTCGAAGCGGATTATTTGGCACTCCTTTCGTACGCGGGCGCACGCAGGTTATATGGGGATCCGTTGCCGGAAGAGGTGGATGAACGGATACGCTTTGAGCTCCACGTGATGAAGACTATGGGGTTTCCCGGGTATTTCCTCATTGTACAGGATTTCATTAATGCGGCCAGGAACGAGTTAGGCGTGCGTGTCGGACCGGGTAGAGGGTCTGCGGCGGGGAGTGTGGTTGCGTATTGTTTGGGCATAACCCGTATCGACCCGCTTAAATACAACCTTCTGTTCGAGCGTTTTCTTAATCCCGACCGTGTTTCTCTGCCTGATATTGATACGGATTTCGACGACGAAGGACGCGGGCGTGTGTTGCAATGGGTGATGAATAAGTATGGTGCGGAGAACTGTGCTCATATAATCACATTTGGCACGATGGCGGTCAAGAATGCGTTGAAAGACGTGGCGCGGGTGGAGAAGGTGCCGCTCGATGTTGTCAATCGTTGGTGTCGCGAGATACCCGCCAAGCTGCCCGGCGGGGCGGCAATGAGCGTCAAGAATGTCGTGAAATACATTCCCGCGCTACAAGAGGCGGCGAAGAGCAACGACCGACATTATGCCAACACTATCAAGTACGCCCAGATGCTCGAGGGTACGGTTCGCGGAACGGGCATACACGCCTGCGGCTTCATTATTTGCCAGGATCCGATTATCGACCACGTCCCGGTCTCGACCGCCGACGATCCCGACTTCCCTGATACGAAAACGACGGTTACGCAATACGACGGACATTACATCGAAGACACCGGTTTGATAAAGATGGATTTCCTCGGGCTAAGCACGCTGACGGAGCAAAAAGAAGCGATAAAGAACATAAAGCTTACAACGGGGATAGATGTTGACATAGATAACATCCCGTTAAACGACGAGGAGACGTATAAATTATACCAACGCGGACAGACCGTAGGCACGTTCCAATTCGAGTCGCCCAATATGCAGAAGTTCCTGCGGGAGCTCCACCCGACGGTGTTTGAAGACCTTATAGCGATGAATGCATTATATCGTCCGGGACCGTTGGATTACATCCCGTCGTTCATCCGGCGCAAGAACGGTAAGGAGAAGATTGAGTACGACCTGCCTTGCATGGAGAAATATCTCAAAGAGACCTACGGCATTACGGTATATCAAGAGCAAGTTATGCTTCTCTCGCGGTTGCTTGCGGGTTTCACACGGGGCGAGAGTGATGCCCTGAGAAAGGCGATGGGCAAAAAGAAGAAGATGATTGTCGACCAGATGAAACCCAAGTTTATAGAGGGCGGGCGGCGTAACGGACACGATCCGAAGATACTCGAAAAGATTTGGGCGGACTGGGAGAAGTTTGCTTCGTACGCCTTTAACAAGTCGCACGCGGCTTGTTACTCGTGGGTTGCTTATCAGACGGCGTATCTCAAAGCACATTATCCCGCGGAGTTTATGGCGGCGATTATGACCTGCCGAAGGGATGATATAATAAAGCTGACCAAACTTTTGGACGAATGCAAGGCGATGCACATCGCCACTCTCGGACCTGATATTAACGAGAGTTTCGCCGATTTCGGAGTGAACGAGAGGGGGGAGATACGCTTCGGTTTGGCAGCCGTGAAAGGTATCGGAAGTGCCGCGGCGGAGGTTATGATATCGGAGCGGCTGAGCGGCGGTCCCTATAAGAGCCTTATCGACTTCATACAACGGACGAACTTCGACGTGGTCAACCGCAAGGTTATAGAAGCGCTGGCACTCAGCGGGGCGTTAGATGCGTTCGGCTTGGACCGCGAGCAATACGTTACGCCGTATAACAACAAAGAGGAGGCTTTTATAGACGCACTTATTCGCTTCGGGTGGAGCTATCAACGCACCCTCAAAGAATCATCCGTCTCCTTATTCGGTTTCGACGATATATCCGACACTATACAAGCGCCTAACCCGCCGAAAAATTACCCCAAATGGAGCAGTATAGAGCGGCTGAACAAGGAGAAAGAGATGACGGGGATATATCTCTCGGCACATCCGCTCGATGATTACAAGATTATTTTACAATCGATGTGCAACACTCATTGCAGCGAGTTGAAAGACAAAGACATACTTGCGGAGAGAGGGAATGTTACGTTTGCGGGGATTGTTACATCCGTTCGCAAGGGATACACGAAGAGGGGTAACCTGTTCGGAGCCGTTAAGATAGAGGACTACGAGGGGGCGGGAGAGCTTGTTTTATTTGATAATTGGCAGGCTTGGTCGGAGTATTTCACGGAGAACGCGTTAGTATATGTGCACGCCGTCTGCGCCAAGATGCGCGGCGATTACATCAATTTCAATATAACGAATGTTGAACACCCGGGCGAAGCAAAGAAGAGAATAGAGAAAATCACAATCGCAATAACGAACGATATAAGTATAGATACGGTTGCCGACCTGACGGCGTTGATAAAAAACAACAAAGGGAATACGTCTGTCGACTTTAATATTTACGACAAACCCTCCGACAGCAACATCATTCTCCACTCTAAAAACGACAGTGTCGAGCTTGCTCCCGACTTGATATCCTTTATTGAAGCTAACCCGGAGACGGAGTATTATATCTGACTTTTCCGGTCGCCGGCACAATAGTCGCTTTCCTTAATGCGCCCTGCCAAACGACGACAGATGCTTGCACCGGGCAAACATCTGTCGTCGTTTTTCGATTGTTTTTCCTGCGGAAAGAGGGGGATTCGAACCCCCGAAGCGCTTTTGACGCTTACACGCTTTC
>JAJPZE010000162.1 GCA_021204565.1 Prevotella sp.
GTCTTTCTTGATGACGGGTGCTGTGAACTTGATTGAGCTCTTCACCTTCTCTACAATCTCCGGCTCGGGTATCTTGACCTGCTCCTGCTTCACTTCCGCCTCTTTCTTCGGCTGTTCGAGCGCGGACAGTTCCGTTATCTGGTTCATCTCCGCCCGTCTTGCCGCCGCTTCGTCGGCGATATTCTTCAGAGTCAGACCTATCTGGCACAGTACTGCGAGCACGATTACAGCGATAATCGCAATAAGGTTACGTTTGCCCGTACCCTTGCGCAGGGCGTAAGCACCGTAGCTCTGATTGCGTCCGGCAAATATCATATCAGACCACTCGCCGGATATCAAATCAATCTTTGACATTGTTTCTAAAGTCTTTTAATTGGTTATACATCACGTTTCCCGACCCGTCGTTTCACTCGATGCCTTTGCTCTTGAGGAGCTCCCGGTCGTCGTCGTTCACTTGGTCGAGCACGTACTTGCCTACGCTGCATATCTGCATCTCGTCGAGCGCGTCGATAACGTTCTTGTATGTCGCCTTATCCGTCGCCTTGATGATGATGGTCATAGTCTGTATCTTTCCGTCGGGAAGCTCGCCGTTCTTAATCTCACGCAACCGCTTGTTGTAAACCGAGTCAGCCATCAACGTGCGATCCTTCTCAATATCAAGCTCGGCTTTGGCTTTCATAACCTGAAGAATAGGCTGGGTGTTGTCTTCCGTCTGGTGCTTGATAAACACCTCGCGTATGCCGTTCTTTCCCCATGTCGTTTCTTTCAGGCAGTCGGTGTTCTCATAATCCGGCAACCCCTCGACATAAAAGATGCGGTCGTGGTCGGCAACATAAACGGTAATCGTATACGAAGCTTTCGTTACCGACTTATCCTCGTCAGTAAGGTTCTTGTCGTTGCTCGGCATACTGAGCTCCATCGTCTGCGGCTTGGCGAGCGACGTACACAGCATGAAGAACGTAATAAGAAGCATCATCATATCCACCATCGGCGTGAAGTCGACGCGGACATTTATCTTCTTCTGCTTACTTGTTTGTTTCTTTGCCATATTATTCGTCCTCCGAGCCCGATTTAAGCGAAGTAATCAGGTAATACCTGTTCTGGTTCATATCCTGAAGCTCCGACATCACTTTCTTTATTCTTTCGTACGGCGTATCGGCATCCGCTTTGATAGCTATCTTGAGGTTGTCATTCACGCCGACCGCTTCCGATACCCACAACTGAAACTCTGACTTTCCGCCCTCAATGGAGTCGAGCGGGACGCCCGCCTCTGCGCCGGTTATCACCTCCGTCATCTTTTCTGTCGGCATGTTAAGATAACCTTTCAGGCTCGCCATCCGTATGCCCCACATAGGGTCGGTTTGGAACTTCTTCATCTCTGCGGCAGTCAGTCCGAGACTGCACTTGTCGTCAATCGACTGGATAAGCGCAATCATATCGTTCTGATTGTCCATACTCATGAACACCCTGCCCTCTTTGTTGACAACGATGTTCAGCACGTCGTTCTCCGGCACTTTAATCTCCGATACCGACGACGGTTGGTTCACTTTCACAGGCTCATTCTTTACGAACGTTGAGGTCAACATAAAGAATGTCAGCAAAAGCACCATCACGTCCGACATAGGAGTCATGTCGATCCAGACGTCGCTTTTCTTAATCTTCAACTTACCCATAACCGAATATGTTTGTTATTTGAATAGGGTCAAGTCAGATTAAGCTTCTTCCGGGTGCTTGTCTTCGAAGGTATGTGCGATTGTATAACCAATCTCGTCCATTGCGTACGTGAGTTTGTCTATCTTGTTGGTGAAGTAATTGTAAGCCACCACTGATACCCACGACGTAGCGATACCGGATGCGGTATTGACGAGTGCCTCAGAGATACCTGTTGAAAGCGCCATAGAGTCTGCACCGCCGCCGGCTGCCAATGCGGCGAAAGACCGGATCATACCGAGCACTGTTCCGAAGAGAGCGGTAAGGGTACCGAGCGTTACGATAGTTGCAATAATCGGGAGGTTCATCGTCAGGGTCGGCATCTCGAGAGCCGTAGCTTCTTCGTGTGCGTTGGTGATGTTAGACACCTTCTCTTTGAGCTTGAGATTTACCTTCTCCATCTCTTTGTAAGCCTTAAGGTCGGCGAGCACGACATTAGCCACGCTTCCCTGTTGAGCGTTGCAAAGCTGCTCCGCCTTTGCGATGTCGGCATTCCTGAGAGCTGCCTTAACGTTTTCGGTAAACTTCGTTACGTTGCCCTTGCCGGAGCAAGCCGAGATAGCGATAATACGCTCAACCGACATTGCGATGACCGTGCAGAGCAGGCCGAGAATAATAGGAACGACCCATCCGCCTTTGTAAACCGTGCCGAGCATGTTGAGAGGATGTCCCTCGTGGTCGCCGTTAGCGAAGTTGTTGGGATTACCCAAGAAGAAGAGATAGAAACAAATACCTACGATGAACGCGCAGATAATGATAATGATTGCATGACGTACGCCTTGGAAGCCTTGCTTCTTCGGTGCTGCTGTTGATGTAGCTGCCATAGTTTTGTTTGATAAATTTAAGTTGTTAATAATAATTTGGTGATTAATGTTTGAAATCTCTTATTTCGTCTTGTTTAGGGTAAGGCAAAGATAGATATATTGCCCTCAATATGCAACAATAATAACTATCTTTAACCATTTACACCCCTACTTTATCATACACTCCATCGTTTCCAATTGTCAATCTCGTCAGTGGAGCCGGGCGAGGCACGATGCTATCCGCGCTATTGCCTCGCGTATGTTTTCATCGCTTGTGGCGTAGCTCATACGGAAACAGTCGGGGTCGCCGAATGCGTCTCCCGCTACCGTCGCCACGTGTCCTACCTCTAACAGATAGAGAACGAAGTCGGTGGAGTTGTTAATCGTACGCACGCCGTCGGTTTTGCCGAAGAAACTGTTGCACTTGGGGAAGAGATAAAACGCTCCGTCTGGCAAGTGCACTTCGAGCCCGTCTATACGGCTGGTCAGCTCCGTTATAAGGTTACGCCGGCGTTCGAAGGCGCGCCGCATCTCCTCTACGGGCGCCTGACACATCATGTATGCTTCCGCCGCCGCTTTCTGCGATATGGAGCAAGCGCCGGAGGTGTATTGTCCTTGCAATTTGTTACATCCCTTCACAATCCACTCCGGTGCGGCGATGTATCCGATACGCCATCCGGTCATGGCGTATGCTTTGGACACGCCGTTGACAACTATGGTTCGCTCTTTCATTCCGCAGAACTGCGCGATGCTCTCGTGTTTGCCTACATAATTGATATGTTCATATATCTCGTCGGCAATCACGTAGAGACCGTCGTGCCGTTTGACAACGCCGGCGAGCGCCGCCAACTCATCTTTCGTATACACGCTGCCCGTAGGGTTGCTCGGCGAGCAGAGTATCAGCAGGCGGGTCTTAGGCGTTATGGCGGCTTCCAATTGCTCTGCCGTCATCTTGAATTTATGTGCGAAATCGGCACGCACAACCACCGGTTCGCCGCCGGCGAGCTTCACCATTTGCGGATAGCTGACCCAATACGGGGCGGGGATAATCACCTCATCGCCGTCGTCGATAAGGGCGAGGATGGTGTTGCAAACACTTTGTTTGGCGCCGTTGGAGACAAGGATTTCCGCCGCGTCGTAGTCTAAATTGTTCTCTCTCTTTAGCTTTTCGGATATGGCTTTTCTCAGGTCGGCATAACCCGGAACGGGCGAATAATACGACCAGTTGTCGTCTATTGCCGCGTGTGCGGCGGCTTTTATTGCATCGGGGGTATGGAAATCCGGCTCGCCTACACTGAGGTTAATGATGTCTATACCCTGCGCTTTCATCTCCGCGCTCTTCTGCGACATCGCCAGCGTGGCGGACGGAGCAAGGCGTGCGAGACGTTTGGATAGTTGGTTCATTATGTGTTATATCTGTTTGGTTAATGCAAAGTTATATATTAATTCGACATATAGCGCGGGTATCGCGGGAAATTGATTGACTTCAGCGCGGGAACGGGCGTACGGCGGGGCATAATGTCAGCCGAGCACTTCGGCGATGCGCGTTATCATCCGGTCGTTTATCCGCTGTATCGTTCGCAGGTCGCGGTGGAGACGCAACCGGAACACCACTATCCTTACGTAAAAGAATACTCCGAGCGGGATAATCACTGCCGTAGCGACGTTCATCCAACGGCGTTCAAAGGGACGTTTATGTGCGGCGACGGTGATGATCGGGTAGTGGTTGAGCATAACGAGAATACGTTTATCGACGGAGTTGTGCAGGTCGTCAATGACGTTCTCCATCCGCGTGTTTATCTCCTCTATCTCGTTGTCTTTGCTGTAAGTGAAGAATACTTTAATCGGGTTTGGCAAGCGGGCGAGCTTATTGTTTTGTTCGTAAGCGGCGATATGCGAGTTCATATTCTCCAATTGCCGGCTGTCGGCGGTGTAGTCCGGATCTTCGATAATCACCTCTTTCGGAGCGATGTGGCGGTGGTTGCGGATCATGAGGAGACGGTTGAGCGCGTCCTTGTACGTGTCGAGGTTGAGTACGGCGCTGTCGTGGTTGGCCTTATAGGTGAAGTAAACGGCGAGTGGGGTAAGCACGACGGTGGAGAGCAGGCAACCGATCCATATATTCAGCTCCCCAATCTTCACCATACGTGTGCTGGAGTTGTCGAGAATATAATAGATAATGAACACGAGGACGGAGATGATGACGGGCAACCCCAATCCGCCTTTGCGTATTATTGCGCCGAGCGGAGCACCGATAAAGAAGAAGAGAAGGCACTGAAGTGCAATGGTGAACTTCGCTATCTCCTGTATCCTGTGGGAACGTATCGCCGACTCGTAGTCCTGCGCAATCATAGCGCGGAAATCGAGTTCGGCTTTGCTGTTGTTGACCGTATTGAGGCTGTTTGTTATGACCGCTTGTTTGTCGGTTTGCGAAAGGCGGGCATAGATGGAGTCGAACGGCATATCCTCTTCCGTTGCCGGTGCGGCTTTTTTGTCCGCCGGACTTGTGCCCGCGGCTGTTTGCCGGCGGGCGAATGCCGGGCTTTGCCTTTGGTAAAAGCGCATGTTCATCTCCTCGTAGAGCGCTCTGCCGGTGCTGTCTTGCCTCTCTTCGAGGGAGTCGATGTCGTGGATGAGTTGGGGCAAGCCCTTGTTTCGCGCGTCTCCGGCGAGCTTTGCTTCGTCGGTCAGACTGAAATCCGTGTCGAAGTCGATAAGGATTTGCTTATGATAAAAGGTCTCCCGCCGGTAGGGCACCGACGCTTTGTTGCCCAACTCCTGCGACTGCATATTCTCAAACCACTCGCCGTTCCAGAGGGTCATGAGGAGATGTTTCTTCTCCGCAGTAGTCTGAAGAAGCCCCGAGTCGGCGAGTATGATGGCTTGGTCTTCGTAGCTCCCCGTCATCCGGTATATGGTCAGTCCGTATAGTTTGCCGGTCTTTATGTCTTTGCGTGCGACGTATATATTACTTCGCGGAATGCCGTCGTAAAAGATGCCTTCGGGTATATCCAATTCCGGCGATTTCTGCCTCATCGACAGCAAGAGTTGGCGCAAGCGCAGGTTGGCTTCGGGTCCGATATAGTTTTGAAATACAAACGAGCAACCGCATATAATGACGCATATCGCCACGAGCGAGCGGAACGACCTCATCAGGGATATCCCCGCCGCCTTTATTGCGGTCAGCTCGCTGCTCTCCCCGAGGTTGCCGAACGTGATGAGCGAGGAGAGAAGAATGGCTAAGGGCAATGCTTGGGGCACGAGCATTAAGCCCATGTACCAGAAGAATTGAGCCAGCACTTTGAGCGACAGACCCTTTCCGATAAGTTCGTCTACGTAGCGCCACAGGAATTGCATCATCAACACGAACTGGCAAATAAGCAGCGCCCCGACGAAAAGTACGCCGAACTGCCGCGCGATGAATAGGTCCAATTTGCGGGGTCTTATGCTCTTCACCTCTCTGTGCTGATGTGTAAGGAAAGAAAAATTAGTCTTAAAATTTGGCGATACGCATATCTTGCGTTACCTTTGCACTCGCTTTGTGCGTGTCGGCGCCTTGGATGAGTGGCTTAGTCAGCGGTCTGCAAAACCGTATACACCCGTTCGAATCGGGTAGGCGCCTCGCAGGAGAAGAAGTCCCGTACATCGGTATGCGGACTTCTTTTTGTTTGTTATTCGCCCCCGCCAAAGCCGTCCGCATTATCCGTCCGCCCGTTTTTCGCCTCTATTGACGCATACATGTAATATGTTGCGAATATGCTCCAGACGCGCAATACAACCCATACGAAACACATCACAAACGCTGTAAGCGCATAAAGAACGGGGAAACTGCCCGGCAAGCCCGGCGCATCGCCCGCCGCCGAACCCGCCTCCGACAGCGCCAGAGCGCCTGTTGCAATCATCATCGGCAAAGCTATAACCACATATGCAATCAGAAGAACGACGGCACAAAGGAGTACGAACGCAACTATGAAGCCCGCGCTACGCAAACCCGTGCGGTAGGCGCGCCACGCCGAACGCATGGTCGTCTCCGGCTCGATAATATATTTCGTCAGCACATACACCACCGGCGAGAGGAACGCAAGCAACAAAACCGCCGCTATAAGCATCTCCCCGGCGAAGAGCAACAACGCCGCAGTGGCGGTCATACGTCCCGACGAGGCAAGCATCACATCCGACGAAGCAATGCCCCACACCACAAGCACGACAGCAACGGTAATCGCCACGTTCACGCCGCACGCCGCCGCCGTGCGCGCCCAACAATAGCGCAAGCTTTGCAAGGAGAGCAGTTTGAAAATCTT
>JAJPZE010000084.1 GCA_021204565.1 Prevotella sp.
CTTTATAAAGTCGAAGTACGAGCCGTAAATGAGCGCATAAGCATCGATAAGGAAGAGCTTCTCCATAGATTAATTTTTATTTATCAGGGCGTAAAATTACATATAAACCGCGTTTGTGAAACGAAAAACCCCTAATTTTGCAATAAATAATACCGGTTTTATGGACCAGCTTTCCGACATTAAACACCCCATAGAGCGGGAATTGGAGCGCTTTAATGCCCTCTTCAACCACGCACTATCCGGCGAGACGGAGCTCCTCACGCAAGTATTAAGTCATATAAAACAGCGGATGGGGAAACGTATGCGCCCTATTCTCGTGTTGCTTACGGCAAAGGCGTTTGGCGAAATAACCGACACGACGCATAACGCCGCAATAGGTCTCGAGCTCCTTCACACCGCCTCGCTCGTGCACGACGATGTGGTCGACGAAGCCGATATACGACGCGGACAAGCATCGGTGAATGCAACATACGACAACAAAATCGCCGTCCTGACCGGCGATTACATACTTGCAACGGCACTATTGAAGATTTCGCACACCGGACGAAACGACATCGTGGAATATCTCTCCTCGCTCGGACGGACGCTTGCGGCAGGCGAACTGCTCCAACTATCCACCGTCGGGCAAGACGAAATATCGGAAGAGACCTACATTGAGATTGTCAGCCGGAAGACGGCGGCGATGTTCGAAACATGTGCGGGGATGGGTGCAATGAGCGTTGATATGCCCGAAGAAATCGTAAGAAAAGCGCGGATGTTCGGGCGGAACATAGGTATAGCGTTTCAAATACGCGACGATATCTTCGATTATTATGACGACACGGATATCGGGAAGCCAACCGGCAACGACATGGAGGAGGGCAAACTGACCCTGCCCGCCATATTCGCGCTCAACACGACCCGAAGTGAGGAATATCGCGCAACGGCAAAGCGTGTCAAAAGAGGTACGGCGACAAAAGACGAAATCGCCGCTCTCATTGCGTTCGCAAAGGAAAACGGCGGTATCGAATATGCGGAGAAACGGATTAAGGAGTATCAATCCGACGCTCGTGAATTTATAAAAGAATATGTAAAAGAGCCGGAGATAGCGCGTTCCCTGGCTCTTTACGTGGATTATGTCGTAGGGAGAGAAAAGTAGATTTCTCCCCATTTATCCGTTAAAAGAATACGGTCGGCTCGCCAAGGATGTCGCTTAACAGAACGTTTGCAAGACGGCTTGTGCCGATACGGAATAATTTGTTGGTGAGCCATTGCCCGCCTAACACTTCCTTAACTATTGTATAATACATCAGTGCATCCCTTACGGTATTTATCCCGCCGGCAGGTTTGAGTCCGATTTGTATGCCCGTTTGGTCGTAATATTCCTTTATCGCGCGGCACATAACGTAAGCCGCTTCGGGCGTCGCACTTACTTTCTCCTTTCCCGTAGACGTCTTTATGTAGTCCGCGCCGGCATAAATGGCGAGGAGCGACGCTTTCTTTACTGCCGCAAAAGAGGGCAGACAACCCGTTTCGAGAATAACTTTCATGGGCACATTCGTGCCGCAAGCCTCTTTCAACTCTTGTATATCGCCGCACATTCCCTCGTAATCTTCGTCGAGAAACTTGCCCACTGGCAAGACAATATCTATTTCCGTCGCACCGTCGGCAACAGCTAACGCCGTCTCTGCAACCTTAACTTCAATCCTTGCTTGTGAGCTCGGGAATGACCCCGACACACATGCAATCTGCACATTCCCTACCTCCAACGTGTCAGCAACCGTCTTCGCAAAACAAGGGAACACACATATCGTGGCTACATTCCCGAGCTCAGGGTGCGCTTCGTCGAACTTATTGACCCGCTCGACAAAACGCATTATCGAGGTTTCGCTATCCGTAGTGTGCAGAGAAGTTAACTCGATGCTGCGGAAAAGAAAACGTTTGACTTCGTCGTTATCGTTCTCAGAGAGTTTCGAAGCTATTAATTCGGCAACTGCGGAACGTACTTCATCGTCGTTCAAATTAAGGTCGTAAAGAGCAAGAGCTTGATCTAACTTGCTGGTAATCTGATTGTTAGAATTCATAATTGTATAGTTTTTTATTTGTTTGAGATTAGAAATCCTTATTCTTGGAGTCGATAATAACGGTTACGGGACCGTCGTTCAACAGCTCGACTTTCATATCTGCGCCAAACACTCCGGTAGCGATAGGCTTGCCCAAAGCTGAAGCAAGGGCTTCGACGAACTGATTGTAGAGGGGGATGGAGACCTCGTGCCGGGCGGCGCGAATATAGCTCGGGCGGTTGCCCTTGCGGGTTGAAGCCATTAGCGTGAACTGGCTGACAGCCATCACTTCACCGTTTATATCCGCTATGGACAGGTTCATTACTCCGGCTTCATCGTCGAAGACGCGGAGATTGACCGTCTTTTTTATGAGGTAATCGATATCATCGCGTGTATCGTCTTCGCCTATCCCGACGAGAAGGAGCAAACCTTTCGGAATTTCCGAATATAATTGCCCGTTGATTGTAACGGACGCGCGGATAACTCGTTGTATGACAATTCTCATATATAAGATAATGTGTGTTGTTCAGTCGGAACTATCCTCTTGAGGGTGAAAATAATCGAATACGAGGGTTCCTTTCTGCCGTCCGACGGCGCTGATGAGTGCGTCACGCTCCGCCGCTTTTATGCGTTTGACCGACTTGAACGCCTTTAACAGCGCGTCTGTTGTCTTCTTCCCCACTCCGGGAATTGCGTCTAACTCCGATTGTAACGCATGTTTTGAACGTTTGTTCCTATGAAAAGAGATTGCGAAACGGTGCACCTCGTCTTGCATGTGGGTAAGTACGTGAAAGAGATCGCTACTTGCAGACAGAGCAATAGTTTGCAACGGGTCCCCAAAAAGCAGCTCGTTTGTGCGATGTCTGCTGTCCTTTGCCAAACCGGCGACGGGGATAGCGAGACCCAATTGAGCCTCTATCACTTCACGCACAGCATTGACATGCCCCGCGCCGCCGTCGGTAATGATGAGGTCGGGAAGAGATGTTGCCTCGTCGGTCATACGCTTATACCGCCGGAAAACAACCTCCTGCATCGATGCATAGTCATCTATTCCCTCAACAGTCCTTATATTAAAACGCCGGTAATCTTTCTTCGAAGGCTTCATGCCCTTAAAAACGACGCAACTTGCGACGGGGTCGGAGCCGGAGATATTGGAGTTGTCGAAACATTCGATGTGATAAGGCAAATGCGGCAATCTTAACTTTTGTTGTAGCTCTTTCATCAAGCGGGTCTGCCTCTGCTCGGGATTGAGCTTCTCCGCACGCCTCAGACGGTCGAAGAGATATTGCTTGCCGTTTAGCTCCGACAACTCTAACAGCCGCCGTTTGTCGCCCTTTTGCGGCACAACAAACGACACATCTCCCAGCAGTTTCCAATCCGGCGCGAAGGGAACGACTATCTCCCGCGCCGCGCTATGAAACCTTTCGCGTATCTCGGGAATAGCGGCAAGGAGCAGGTCTTCACGGCTCTCGTCCATCTTCCGCTTATATTCAAAGGTGAAGCTTTGGTTGACCATCCCCTCCATAACATGCATATAGTTAACGAAGACGTTTATTCCTGTGTCGTCTTCCGTAAGGCTGAACACGTCAATATCCGAGATTGTCCGGCTGACGACTTCGCTTTTCGCCACGTACGAAACAAGAAGCTGATATTTTTGTTTGTATTCCTCAGCTTCTTCGAATTGTAGTTTTGCCGCCGCAGTATCCATCTTTTCCTTCAATTCAAGTGCGAGCCGGCGTGTGTTGCCCTTAAGTATTTCGCGTGCGCAGTCAATATTTTGCAAATAATCCTCGCGGGTCTGACACCCCGTGCAAGGCGCTTTACAGTTCTTTATGTGAAATTCGAGGCACGCCTTATATTTCTTTTCAGCCACCCCAGCCTCTGTCAGCGGCGTATTGCAACGGCGCGGAAGAAACATCTTATGTATCAATTCGAGCAATGCGTACATTGTTCCTATGTGGCTGTAAGGTCCGTAATATTCTCCGAAAGAGCGGTTGATGCGCCGCGTCTTGAATACTCTTGGGAATTGTTCGCGCGTAATACAAATACTGGGATATGTCTTCCCGTCTTTGAGGAGAACATTATAGCGGGGCTTATACTGCTTAATCAGCGCGTTCTCAAGCAAGAGCGCATCCTCCTCGCTGTTAACTACCGTGTAGCTTATGTCCCATACTTTGGAGACGAGAACTTGGGTCTTGTATCGGTCGACCTCCTTGTGGAAGTACGTTGACACGCGGTTTTTGAGGTTCTTAGCTTTGCCGACGTAGATGATAACGCCTGTCCGGTCATAGAATTGGTAACTTCCAGGCTTGTCCGGGAGGCTCAGAACAATTTCTTTAAGCCGGGCGAGACGCTCCGCGTTGTTCTCTTTCGAATATTTGTTTATTACGTCGGGCAAGGGTTAAGACGCACTAAGGGTTTATACGATATAACATTTTGCGTTTCACGTGAAACATTTTAGAGAGACAAAAGGGCGGTTATCTCCGTGTCGGACTCAAAGCGGGCGCGACCGTTAAGCCCCTCGTTGACTAACTCAATTATAAAGTTTATGTATATCTTACGAGGGTTGAATTTCTTTACGAGGTCGTATGCAGCACGCATCGAACCCCCTGTTGCAAGGAGGTCGTCATGGATTAATACAACGTCATCGGGTATAATTGAGTCTTCGTGAATTTCTATCGTGTCTTCCCCGTACTCCTTTTTATATGATTGTCTGATTGTCTTTGCCGGGAGTTTACCGGGTTTTCTGCACAACACAATGCCAGCTCCGAGCTCCAACGCGACGGCGGAAGACATAACGAAGCCGCGGCTTTCGATACCGACAATCTTAGTTATGCCCTTGTCGCGATATAAATTAACGATTTCGTCGCGCATAATGCGGAGACACTCGGGACTTTTAAACAGTGTTGTTACATCCCTGAATTGGACGCCCTTGACCGGGAAATCCGGTATACAGCGAAGGTTGTCTAATAATTTCTGACGGTTCATCTTGGTGGTTATTATTTGATGTTTAATTATTTAATAGTTTGATTTAATGTGTTTTGTTCGTTAGATTTTGATGTTTAGTTTCACGTGAAACGCTGCTCCTTCCCTTGTGCTTTTATCTATGCAGAAGTACCATAAGGACGTTCACATCGGCAGGAGACACGCCGGGTATGCGGCTTGCTTGGGCAAGAGTATCCGGGTCGATACGCGCTAATTTCTGGCGTCCTTCGGTTGATATTTCGTGTATCTTGGAGTAGTCGAACTTGCCTTTTATCCGTATATTTTCGAGCTTATGCATCTTTTCCGCCACAGTATTCTCCCGTTCGATATACCCTTTATACTTCATTTCTATCTCCGCGCTCTCCGCTATTTCATCTCTCCTGCCCGACAATTTGTCGAGTTCGTCAGCGAGTGACGACACGAGACGCTTCATTAAATCGAAGCTCAGCTGCGGGCGCGCGATAAGTTCGGCGAGGCGTGTGCCGAATTTAAGCGGCGTGCAACCCTCTATTTGTTCGAATGCCGGGTTGACATCGCCCGGTTTCACGACGTAGTTGTCGCAGAAGTTGAGGATATGTCCGATGCCCTCTTTTTTTTGTTTCCAAATGTTGAGACGTCGGGTTGTTGCTAATCCGAGCGCATACCCTTTTTCGGTTAATCTTGCGTCGGCATTGTCCTGACGCAAGAGGATGCGGTATTCGGCGCGTGATGTGAACATACGATACGGCTCGTCTACGCCTTTCGTAACCAAGTCGTCGATCAGCACGCCGATATATCCGTCGTCGCGTCCGAGCACGAAAGGTTTGCCGCCGCCGCACTTCTTCGCCGCGTTGATGCCCGCCACGAGCCCCTGTCCGGCGGCTTCTTCGTAACCCGTAGTGCCGTTTACTTGCCCCGCGAGGAACAGTCCGGGAACGTGTTTTGACTCTAATGAATGTGTCAGTTGTACGGGGTCGAAGAAGTCGTACTCAATTGCATAACCGGGTCGGTATACCTTTACGTCTTTCAGAGCGGGAATCTGGCGGAGCGCGAGCAGCTGTATTTCAAGGGGCATGCTTGACGAAAAGCCGTTAAGATACATCTCGTTGGTGTCGGCGCCCTCGGGTTCGAGGAAGAGCGGATGCCGGTCCTTATCCGCGAATGTAACGAGCTTGGTTTCTATCGACGGGCAATATCTCGGTCCGATGCTTTGTATTTGTCCGTTGTAAAGGGGCGAGTCGGGCAATCCGGAGCGAAGTATGTCGTGACACACGCTATTGGTATAAAGCGTCCAACAAGGCAACCGGGACAGTTCACGGCGGGGTCCGGTGAAGCTGAACTGATGAAAATCGTTCTCCCCGTCTTGACGTGTGAGCAGGTCGAAATTTACGCTACGTCGGTCAATACGCACGGGCGTGCCGGTCTTCATCCTTGCCGAGCGGATCCCGTGGCGTGTGATTGACCCGGTCAGACCGGTTACGGCGGGTTCGGCGCACCGCCCTCCGGGGATTTGTTTCTTCCCCACGTGCATCAGTCCGTTTAAGAACGTGCCGGCTGTGATCACCACGCAAGGCGCACGAAACTCCGCTCCGTACATCGTCCTTACGCCGCTCACGCAACCACACTCGTCGGTTAACAGCTCCTCCGCCACATCCTGCCAAAGATCAAGACCGTCGGTTCTGTCGAGTTATACACCACATCTGAGGATGTATATCGCCCGGTCGCATAGTGCTCGGGGGCTCCAAACGGCCGCCCCATTACATCGAT
>JAJPZE010000239.1 GCA_021204565.1 Prevotella sp.
CTTATAATCAGCGCGTTTGTAACGGCTTCTTGCAGTGATGGTGAAGACACAATCGAGAGCCCCGAACAGGAGATAGAACTGACCTCGGCGGGGGCTTATATCCTCAACGAGGGCAGTTATTACAGCGGAGTAAACGGGTCGTTGTCGTTCGTCGACTACTCTTCGGCGACGATAACGAACAACTTGTTTTACGCGCGGAATAACCGTTCGCTCGGCGGCACCCCTAATGCAATGGTTGTCGACCCCGCGTCAGGCGAACTGTATATTGCCTGCACGGACGAGAACCGCGTGGAGATTACCGACAGCGATGTGAACTCCATAGCGTTCGTAAACATCACCCAGCCGCGCGAATTAACGGTTTACGACGGGTATGTATACGTTACGAGCTATGCCGGGACGGTATCAAAGATAAGTACGTCCACACACGAGTTAACCGCCGTGAGCGATGTTATCGGCGCGTGCTTGGAGGGGATTGCGGCGCGCGGCGGAGTGCTTTACGTATGCAACGCATATAACCCGGATTACACCTACAACACTAATGTCGTGAAGCTGAACGCCGCGTCGCTTGCCGTTGAAGGCGAGGTAACGGTTGCCTGCAACCCGACATCTATCCGTTTGCTCGGTGATGATTTATACGTGCTCTCTACGGGAAATTACTTCGACGTACAATCGCAGATACAACGCATCGACGCGGCTGATAACGTCTCGTATGTATGCGACGGGACGCTCTTCGACGCGGCAGGCGGGGCATTATATGTTATCAATTCGGTTACTGATTGGACAACTTACGAGTCGGTTGTTTCGTATACCAAATACGGCACGGACGGTTCATCGACGGCGATTGTCCCCCCGGTCGGGATTGACTCGCCCTGCGGTATTGCAAAGGATGAACGCACGGGGAAGATATTCATCTCCTCGTATGTTATGGGGGCTTACGGGTATGCCGATTACGCCGCCGACGGATATGTTGTGGTGTTCGATGAGGATAACCCGGACGATTATACCAAATATTTTGCGGGGGTCGGACCGTGTACGATTGTCTTTAATGAATAGGATATTATATGCCTTGTTGCTCGGTTTTACCCTTGCTTCTTGCGGCGGACGGGGCAACGGGACATTAGCTCCTGCGGACGGCGAATCCGACGACAGCTCTCTCGTGGCTGTGGATGCGGCTGTGTATAAAGGGCTGATGTACGCCGTGGGAATAGGGGACAAGTGCGTTGATTTTTCGGATCAGGCGGTGCTTGATCCGGAGAGGCTCGTTGCGTCGGGGGCGAAGATACTTCTCCTCTCGTCGTATGGCGGTGCGGACGCGGATAAGTACCGGCGCGCGGGAATTAAGGTCATAGAGTGCGACGACTTTAACGCGCCGACGGCATTAGAGCGCGTCAGGCGGCTGACCGAGTACGCCGCACGGCTCGGCGCAAAGAGCAAGGCGGACAGCCTTTATCGGGTTGTGGAGATGCGTTACGACAGTTTATGCCGGAGCGTAACCGAAGATAATGTCAAGCCGGAAGTGATGTTCGACCTTGTGTACGGCAACATTTGGTATCAGCCGACAAAGGGTAACGCGACCGGCGAGGTTACGGTTGCCGCGGGCGGGAGTTTGCCTTTTCCCGGCGGCGGCACTAACGGCGTGAGGGCGTTGACAAGAGAACGGATGCTTGCCGAAGCGGGTGATGCCGACGTATGGATTATACGTTATGCCGCGCGCGACACCCTCTCGCTCTCCGCTCTTGCGCGTCTCGACCCGGTGTACAAGCGGTTCAAAGCGTTCCGAACGGGTAATGTCTTTGCATGCAACACCGCGCAAACAAACTACTTCGAAGAGGCTCCGCTTCGCCCCGATTATCTGCTTGAAGACCTTATCCACATACTTCACCCGGCGTATGACCCCGTGTATCGGTTGAGATATTTCACAAGGTTGAAATAATACAGATATGAGGAAACGCCCCTTCCCAACCGGCGGGTAAATCTTTCGTGCATTATGATGAAGACCAAATATACAATATTGTTCGCCGCCCTTATATTCCTTGTCGCGGCGAACATATTCACAGGTTCGGCTGACGTATCCATCGGTGATGTGGCGGGCGTGTTGACGGGCGGGAAAACGACCGAAACTATAAGATATATAGTGTTGTATTGCCGTGTGCCGCAAACGGTTACGGCGCTCCTGACCGGCGCGTCGCTATCTGTTGCGGGCTTGCTTCTCCAGACCGCATTTCATAATCCGTTAGCGGGACCGTCGGTTTTGGGTATCAGCGGCGGGGCGGCACTTGGTGTTGCAATCGTTGCCTTGTGCGGACTGACGGGCACGTTGTCGGCGGTGAGTGCGGCGGCGGCGGGTGCGGTCGGCGTAACTCTTTTATTGCTCTTTCTCTCCTCTCTTCTTCGTAATAATGTTGTCCTGCTCATCACCGGACTGCTCCTCGGATACCTTATCTCCGCCGTTATAACGATATTGAACGTATGTGCGTCGGCAGAGGGAATGCGGGGTTATATCCTCTGGGGGATGGGCGACTTCGCCGGTGTAGGTATGGAGCGTTTGGCGGGGTATGGCAGTGCGCTCGCCGTGCTTGTCTTCCTTGCCGTTCTGATGATTAAACCGATGAATACCTTGCAACTCGGCGATATGTACGCCGCTAATCTCGGGCTTAACATACGTTCGCTCCGCTCCGCACTTCTCCTTGTTGTCGGCGGGATAACGGCATTAACGACGGCATTCTGCGGACCTGTGGCGTTCATCGGCTTGGCTGTACCGCATATTGCACGGCTGTTTGTCCGCACAAGCAATTACCGGACGCTCTTGCCGGTAACGCTTCTTACGGGCGGGATAACGGCTCTCGTCTGCACTCTTCTTTGTGTCGCCCTGCCCCGCCAACCGTTGCCCGTAAATGCCGTAACACCGCTCGTCGGAGTACCCGTTATTACGTATATCATCATCAAGAGACGGTACTGAAAAACAGCGATTAATCTTGCTTGTTCCTCTCTCTTGCGTTACCTTTGCAAGCGCCTTGTACAGCAGTCGAAAAATCAAAATCAATACAAATATGAAGAAGATAATATGTACGTCGCTATTGTTTGCCGTAGCGGCGCTGTGTGCGTTCTGTCAGCCGGAGACGGCGTTGGGTACTGATCCTGATGTGCGTATCGGAGTGCTCGATAACGGTTTGACCTATTATATACGCGCAAACAACTGGCCCGAGAACCGCGCTAACTTTTATATCGTGCAGCGCGTCGGATCGCTCGAAGAGGAGGATAACCAGCGCGGGTTGGCCCATTTCCTTGAGCATATATGCTTCAACGGCACGGACAATTTCCCCGGCAACGACGTGATAGAGTATTGCCGGAGCATAGGTGTGGAGTTCGGCAGAGACCTTAATGCCTATACGTCGGTTGAGGAGACAGTTTATAATATAGATAATGTGCCGACGTATAGGGAGGCTTCGCTCGACTCGTGTCTCCTTATCTTGCGCGACTGGGCGGACGGTTTGACGCTCGATCCGGTGGAGATTGACAAGGAGCGGGGCGTGATTCACGAGGAGTGGCGGCTTCGTTCGGGGGCGATGAACCGTATGGTGGAGCGCAACCTGCCCGCACTTTATCCGGGGAGCAAATACGGATACCGTATGCCTATCGGCACGATGGAGGTGGTGGATAACTTCCGCCCCGAGGAGCTTCGGGCTTATTACGAGAAATGGTATCACCCCGCCAATCAGGGGATAATAGTTGTCGGCAACGTGGATGTCGACCGTACTGAGGCGAAGATAAAGGAGATGTTCGGGGCAATGACCAATCCGGAGAACGCCGCTCCGATAGTGAAAGAGAGCGTGCCGGACAATAGCGAGCCGATTGTCGTTATTGACCAAGACAAGGAGCAAACCACTTGTTTCCTCAATATCTATATGAAGCACGAGGCGTATCCCGACTCGCTTAAGAACACTTCCGACTATGTCTTCACCCGTTACCTTATCGACGCGGCAACCGCAATGCTCGGCAACCGGTATTACGAGGCGATGCTCGATGCCGACTGCCCGTACGTAGATGCATACTCTATCGACGGACCGTATCTGCTCTCCAAAGCTGTCGATGCGCTGGATATAACCGTCAGCCCGAAAGATATCAGCCATACGGCGGAGGCGCTTACGGCGGCATACACCGAGGCGCGCCGGGCGGCGGAATACGGCTTCACGGATACGGAATACGCGCGGTTTAAGGCCGACTTCCTGAGCGGTCTCGACAGGGAATACAGCAATAAGGACAAGCGTACCAACCACGAGTTTTACAGGGAATGCAAAGCTCATTTCCTTGACGGCGAGCCGATGATGTCTATTGACGAGCGGTACGCGATGTATCAACAGATTGTGCCTATGATACCGGTACAGGCGGTGAATATGTTGGTTAAAGACCTGATAAACGAGACGGACACCAATCTTGTTATCATCAATTTCAACAACGAAAAGGATGGAGCCGTATATCCGACACGTGAGGAATTGCTCGGCGCCTTGCAAGCCGCACGTGAGGCGGAGATAACTCCGTTTGTGGATAACGTTAAGGACGAGCCTCTTGTCTCCGACCTTCCCGCTCCGGGCGAGATAACGAATGAAGAGACTAACGAACAATTCGACTATACGGAGCTTACGCTGTCGAACGGCGTGAGCGTTGTCCTCAAACACACCGATTTCGAGCCGGACAAAGTGATTATTTCGGGCGAGGGGGGAGCCGGGAAGACGGCTTACGAGGCGGATGATGTCAACCTCAAACTGTTCGACGACGTAATCGGTTACAGCGGCTTGGGCGGCTTTACGCAGAACGAATTGATGAAAGCGATGGCGGGAAAGATAGCGAACGCCGACCTGACGATGAACGAGCGGAAGACAGGTATATCGGGCTCGTCAACACCGAGAGATGCGGAGACAATGCTCCAAATGGTGTACTTATACTTCACCGCCATCACGAAGGACACCGCCTCGTATGATAATCTGATGAGCCGTCTTGAGGCGCAATTGAAAAACCGCGACCTTAATCCCGATATTGCGTTCTCCGACTCTTTATCGGCGACGTTATACGGACATGACCCGCGCCGTGCCCCGCTTACGGCGGACGACCTGCCTTTGATTTCATACGACCGGATATTGGAGATGGCGCGCGCGGCAACCCGAAGCGCGAACGGCTGGGAGTTCACTATAGCGGGCAATTACGACGAGGAGACGATACGCCCGCTGATATGCCAATACCTCGGTGCGCTGCCCTCGTCGGACGTGATAGAGAGCAGCCCCCGCCGCACGGATTACGTTAAGGGCAACGTAACGAATATCTTCAACCGCCGGCAGGAGACGCCGCAGGCGACCGCCGCGATTATGTGGGTGAACGAGGAGTTGCCATATAGCTGGGAGCACAAAGTGCAGATGGATATGATAGGTCAGGTGCTTGAGATGGAGTACTTGCAGAAGATACGTGAGGACGCGAGCGCGGCGTATACGTGCAGCGCAACGGGTATGGCGTCGGTTGGCGACGACGGTTGGCATGCGTATGTCTTACAGGCTTATTGCCCGATGAAACCGGAGAAGAAAGAGACGGCGATGGAGATAATGGCGGGCGAAGTGCTTGCCGCAACCAAGTCGATAGACGGGGAGAAGCTGCAAAAGGTGAAGGAAGCGATGCTTAAGAAATACGACGACAACCAGAACAAGAACGCTTACTGGGACAACGTGATATATATGTGGCGCAAGTTCGGAGTAGATATTCAGACGGGCGGCAGGGAACTTATTGAGTCGCAGACGGCGGAGAGCCTGACCGCCCTGATGAAGGAGTTCCTCGCGCCGGGAAATTGCATAACGGTCGCTATGTTCCCCGAAGAGAGTGAAGAGTAAATTATGAATTATACATACAAGAGATAATTAAAGAAAATGTCATATTTGTTTTCATCGGAGTCGGTATCGCAGGGGCACCCGGACAAGGTGTGCGACCAGATATCCGACGCACTGCTCGATCAGTTCCTTGCATACGACCCGGAGGCGCACTGCGCGATAGAGACGTTCTGCACCACGGGGCAGGTTGTTATAATGGGCGAGGTGAAGTCGAAGGCGTATATCGATGTGCCGACGGTGGCGCGCAAGACCATACGGCGGATTGGTTATACCAAGTCGGAATACAACTTTGACTGTAATTCCTGCGGCGTGCTTACCGCCATCCACGAGCAGAGCGGCGATATTAACCGCGGCGTGGAGCGCGATACGCCCGAGCAACAAGGTGCGGGCGACCAAGGCATGATGTTCGGTTACGCTACGAACGAGACGGCGAATTATATGCCCGTTACTCTCGAATTGGCTCATTTGCTTGTACGTGAATTGGCTTTAATACGTGATGAAGGGGAGCTGATGAAGTACCTCCGCCCCGATGCCAAGAGCCAGGTAACGGTGCAGTATAGCGACAGCGGACTGCCCGAGCGGATACACACAATAGTTGTCAGCACCCAACATGACGAATGGATAAAAGCCGGCAACACGACGCAAGAAGAGGCGGATAAATGCATGAGGGAAACAATAGAGAAGGACGTGCGCGAGATACTTATTCCGCGCGTTAAATCCAAATGCGGCGATAAGGTGCTTGCCCTGTTTAACGACGACATTAAATATCTTGTCAACCCTACGGGGAAGTTCGTTATAGGGGGACCGGACGGGGATACGGGTCTGACGGGAAGGAAGATTATAGTGGATACTTACGGGGGTAAGGGGGCTCACGGCGGGGGTGCATTCTCGGGTAAAGA
>JAJPZE010000200.1 GCA_021204565.1 Prevotella sp.
GGCAGGCCTTGAACATAGCGTGAGTGAACAAATGAAACATCCCCGCCATATATCCCAACGACGAATGATTATCCGTAACCAAGCCCTCGTGCCCCGGCAGACATACGCCGATAGCCACCATCATAAAGGCGATTTGCGATATCGTAGAGAATGCCAAGACACGTTTGATATCGCTTTGCGCACAGGCGACAGCCGCGGCGAACAACGCCGTGAACGCCCCTACATACACCACAATCGACATCTGCTCCGGAGCGTACTCTATCCACAAGGGGAACATCCGCGCCAACTGATACACACCCGCAACAACCATCGTCGCCGCATGGATGAGAGCGGAAACGGGCGTCGGACCCTCCATCGCATCGGGCAACCAGATATGCAACGGGAACATTGCCGACTTGCCCGCGCCGCCAATGAACATAAGCACGAGAGCCGTCGGAAGTATCAAGCCCCCCGCCATAACGGCGCGTGATGTCTCGCAAGTTGTGAACACCTGCGCCCCGTCGATATACGTTATGTCCCCCGCAAAGGAGAAGTTGAAGCTCCCCGTATAATACCCGAAGACAAGTATGCCTATAAGGAAGAACATATCCGCAAAGCGCGTAACGATAAACGCTTTCTTCGAAGCGTGCACCGCCGCATGCAACGTATAATAAAACCCGATAAGCAGATACGAGCTCACGCCGACAAGCTCCCAGAACATATACATCTGGAAGATGTTCGTCGCCAACACAAGCCCGAGCATCGAGAACGTAAACAGCGAAAGGAACGCGAAGTAGCGCTGAAAGCCCTTCTCCCCGTGCATATATCCGAACGAATATATGTGAACCATAAACGAAACGGTCGATATGACAATCAACATTACAACCGATATCGGGTCTAAAAGTATGCCGAGGTCGAAATGCATGTTGCCCAAGGGTAGCCACGTCGTGTTATAAGGCACGATTGTAGCGAACGTCCCGCCAATCCGCTCCGCAGAGAAATATTGTATCGCCGTCGCGTAACAAAGCACCGTAACGACACCTATCGCGCAGGTCGCGATAAGCCCCGCCGCCTTGTGAGACCAGCCCCGTTTTCCCCGGAAATAATCTATCAGAGCCACTACGACGAATGACGCGAGCGGCAGGAGGAGTATCCAAATAGTGTAACCGTATGTATTCATCGCGTCCTCCTTATCCTTTCAAGTTCCTAATCGACTCCGGTGCATCGCTGTGATAAACACGGTATGCACTGATAATAATTGCAATCGCAACAGCCGACTCCGCCGCGCTCACGCCGATGGAGAACAACGTGAAGAACATCCCCTCATTGCCCGTCGGGTAGAGCAAACGGTTGACTGCGGCGAACTGAAGGTCGACCGCATTGAGTATCAGCTCTACGGAAATGAGCATCGCGATAAGGTCCCGGCGGGTGATAAACCCGAAGAAACCAATCATAAACAATAGTGCCGAAAGCACAAAGAAACATTCAACAGGCAGTGTCATAACTCTTTTCTCTCCTCTTCTTTACGGCTCCGGGCAATCACCAACCCGCCGATTATGCACGCTAACAAGAATATCGAAATAAACTCGAACGGCAGTATATATTGATATTTACCCGCTCCCATAAGCGCCGTGCCAATGGTTTGCATCTTTATTTCCTTATCCGGGAGCAACTCGCCGCAATACAAGAAGCGGTTCTTAAGCAGGATTGCGACAATTGTAACCAATCCGATCAAGCCGACGAGAATACCCATGCCGACGCGCCCCCCGGTAAGTTTCTCTTTCAATCCTTGCAGCGCCCGGCGACCCACAACTTGTATCGCAAAGACGTAAATCATAGTTATTGCGCCGGCGTAGATGCTCAACTGCACCGCCCCGAGAAACGTATAATCAAGCACGAAGTACATCCCCGCCACGCCGAACAACACGAACAGCAGCGCCGTAGCCGACCGCATGATATATTTCGTCGCTACGCAATACAAGGCGGCAAGCACGATAACCGCCGCCAGGATGCCGAACATTATAATATTAGCCATAACTATCCGATTGTTTTGTTTTCAGTCTTCGCCGCCCCCGGCTTCACTTGGGGCTTTTCCGGAGTCGGGGTTGTATTCGCCGCCGCACGGAGTGCGTTCTCCTCGTAACGCTTCATCTCTTCGTCCGTCGGCGGAGTGTTAAGGTGCAGAACAAGCGAGTTGCGGCTGAACACCGAGTTCTCGAAGTCCTTCACGAAAGCTATCGCGCCGAAGTTGCAGGCGTTGGTGCAAAGCTGACAGAACATACAGTCGCCCAAGTCGTATTGGTAATCGACGAGTATGCGTTTCTTTTTGCCCTCGTCGGTCGTAACCGGTGCCGTGGTCAGCTTTATCGTCCCGTTAGGGCAACTCTTCTCGCAGAGGGTGCACGCCGTGCATTTGTCTTTGCCGTTCCCGTCTTTCAACATCACGAGCATCCCGCGATGACGTTCCGAGATGTGTTGCGTCTTGCGGTTCTCCGGATATTGCTCGGTTACTTTCGGCGTGATGTACTCGCCCGCGGTAACGTCCATACCGGTCAGCAGCGACTTAATCCCGCGCAAGGCTTCGCCAAAATATGATTTATCTTTACTCATTATATATATAGATAAATTACTCGTTATACGTGCGCGTCAGCCTATGACAAGCCGTTGCGCTTCCCTTGCCTTGCGCGCTTTCTTTACCGCCCGCAACATTATGACCGCCGCCGCAAGAACAACCAGCAATGCCACGACAAGCCCCGCGAACATACGTCCCGTAAGGCCGAACGCCACGCAAACCGTCATAAGGATGATGTTGACAAGCGCAACGGGCATAAGGTATTTCCATTCCAAGGCAAGCAACTGGTCGACACGAAGACGCGGGAATGTCCATTTCACCCACATCAACAACCACACGATAAGGAACGTTTTCACGGCGAACCATACTATACCTGGTATATAATCCATCGCTGTGTCGAAGCCCGCAACCCCTATATGCAACGGCATCCAACCCCCTAAGAACACCGTCGCCGCTATGCCCGAAACGATGAACAGGTTAAGGAACTCCGCCAAGTAATAGAACCCGAACGCCAAGCCCGAATATTCGACGTGATAACCCGCCGTCAGCTCCGACTCCGCCTCCGCCAAGTCGAACGGTCCCCGATTGGCTTCCGCATTGCCCGCAACAAGGAATACGACGAACGCGACGACAGCCGGTATGTGCCCTTGGAACAAGAGCCAGCCGAACGCACCGTCCTGCGCGTCGATTATCCCGCTAATCTGCATCGTGCCCGTCAGTATGCACGCCGCAATAAGACATAAGGCGAGAGAGATCTCGTATGAAATCATTTGCATTGCTCCGCGCATCGCGCTGACAACCGAATATTTGTTGTTAGATGCCCAGCCCGCAAGGAACACGCCGAGCACGCCAATGCTCGACACCGCAGAATATAAGAAGATACTGCAATCAAAGTCCAATGCTATCGCGCCGCAGTTCCAAGGCAGGAACGCGAACGCCCCGACCGAGCCGACAATAACCAATACCGGCGCAAGGCAATACAGCAGTTTATCCGCGCGTTTAACCACGAAGATCTCCTTTATCATCATCTTCAATACGTCGCATATTACCTGCAACGTGCCCCAACGTCCGACACGCGTCGGACCTAACCGGCATTGGAAGAAAGCGCATACCTTACGCTCCATGTATATCATAATGATGGCCAGAACCGCGTATGCAAGCAATATCACAACCCCCACAATCACGCATTCAACCGTCGTCGCCAACCAATCCGGCCACAGCCAAACAATACGCAACAGCTGGTCGAACCATCTTGTTATCTCCGTAAAGTCGTACATAATAAGTCTTGGTTTTTTTACCTGTCTATATCCGGAATAACGTAATCCATCGACGCGCCCGCGGCTATAAGGTCGGCAATCTTCTCCCCGCGCAACGCCGTGTCAAGCGCCGCTATAAGGGGCAAACCCATAGGGCGGAACTTCAAGCGGTACGGGCTCTTGTCGCCACGCGAGTCCAAATATACGCCTATTTCCCCGCGCGAACCCTCGCAAGAGAAATACCATTGCCCTTCCGGAACCTTGATTACCGGCTTCTGCTTGATATAGTATTCGCCTTCGGGGATGTTGTCAATCAGTTGCTCGATAATCCTCACGCTTTGCTTCATCTCGTCCATACGAACGAGGTAACGGTCGTATGCGTCCCCCGCCGTATATACGATTTGGTCGAAGTCAATCTTGTCGTACATATCGTAAGGATGGTTCTTGCGCACGTCGTTAGCCCAGCCCGCGCCGCGCCCCGTGCCCCCCGTGCAGCCGAAAGAGATCACTTCTTCGCGCGTCAGACGGCTGATATTCATAAAGCGGTTGCGGAAGATGACGTTGTTCGTAAACACGTCTTCGTATTCGCTCCATTTGGTTTTAAGATACGTGCAGAGCTTCTTCGTATTGGCAACAAAGTTCGGGTCGATGTCGTCCTGTACGCCGCCGATACGGTAATAGTTCTGTATCAGACGCCCGCCCGTCGTCTCCTCCATAACGTTAAGGACGTACTCGCGATCCCGCATGCCGTAGAGGAACGCGGTTAATGCGCCAAGGTCTTGCGCGCAACAACCGAAGTAAAGCAGGTGCGAGTCGAGACGTTGGAGCTCGTCCATTATCGTGCGGATGTACTTAATACGCTCGCTCACCTCTATCCCCATCGCTTCCTCAATCACCCCGACAAGGGCGTGGCGGTTCATCATCGCCGATAAATAATCCATTCTGTCGGTAAAGGCGAGGGTTTGCGGATAGGTATAACTCTCCGAAATCTTCTCTATTCCCCGGTGTATATATCCCAAATGCGGATATATGGCTTTGATTGTCTCGCCGTCCAAGACGGTCTGCAAGCGGAGCACGCCGTGCGTTGCCGGGTGTTGCGGTCCGATATTTATCACGTAGTCTTCGTCGGAGAACAGCGGGCGCGTCTTGGCTTTCAGCCGCCCCTTAGAGTCTAAGAAATACTCCGTAGTCAGGTTCGGCTCGTCGTCATCCTCTAAGGTATATGTGTTCGCCTCGGGGCTCATGTCGTAGTCTTTGCGAAGCGGAAAGCCCTTGAAGTCCTGACGCAGATAAAGCCGCCGCATATCGGAATGCCCGGCAAACTTTATCCCCAGGAAGTCGTAAACCTCGCGTTCAAGGAAGTCGGCTATACGCCACAAGCCGCATACCGACGGCAACCAGCACTCGTCCTTATCGGCGATTGCCTTGACCGAGACCCGCTCTTTCGTTTCCGTATTCTCCAATATATAGATACATCCGAGCCCCTCCTCGACGAAGTCCTCCCCAACTATAGTTACAAGATAATCAAAGCCGCGCTCCTCTTTGAGCCGCTTCATCTCTTCGGAAAAGTTGTCAAGAGACAATTCAATATTGTTAAGTTTCATACCGCCCCTGATTACCTTATTATATTGTCAATCGTCGTCTTTACGCTCTTCATCGCCTTGTCCTTTTGCGCTTTAAACTCGTTTAAGAACATCTTCGGTATATCGCGAACGACTATCGGATTCGGCATTGGCTCTTTCTTATTCACCCCGCCGAGATACTTCTCAACCTTTATCTTCCTTTGCAATTGCATCATTCCGTAGAGTATCGCTTCGGGGCGCGGCGGGCATCCGGGCACGTATACATCAACCGGGACAATCTCTCCGATACCCCTCACAACGCAGTAACTCGACTTAAACGGTCCCCCGGAAATAGCGCAGCCCCCTACGGCAACGACGTACTTCGGCTCCGACATCTCGTCGTATAACCGCTTGAATGCCGGCGCCATCTTGTGAGTGATGGTCCCTGCACACATTATAAGATCCGCCTGACGGGGCGAGTTGCGCGTTACCTCAAACCCGAAACGCGCGAAGTCGTAGCGCGCGCAACCCACAGCCATAAACTCTATTCCGCAACACGATGTGGCGAACGTAAGGCTCCAAAGAGAGTTGCTCCGCCCCCAGTTAATCAGTTGGTCAAGGTTGCCTAAAACCACGTTTACGCCCCCGTCGTTCAGCTCTTTAAGCATCGCTTCAAGCGAGGCGTTGTCCTTAAATTCCCCGTAAGGAATGCTCTTTATTGCAGGTTTCTTTATCTCCATTCCAAAGCTCCTTTCCGCCATGCGTATGCCAATCCGAACACAAGAACAACCATAAAGAACCCCACGGTAAACAGCGCTGCGCTGCCGAACTGCCGCACTACAACCGCCCAAGGATAGAGAAACACCGTCTCGACATCAAACATCAAGAAGAGCAACGCAAACAAGTAATAACCGATATGCACCGGCAACCACGAGCTACCCCGCGTAGGCACACCGCTCTCATACGGCTCTCCTTTCACCCGGTTGTACGTGCGCGGACTTAGCAGTATCGTAACCGCCGCACCCGCCACAACCAACACCAAGCCCGTGAGAACAACGGTGATGAACAAAGTAAAGTACATAAATTAATTATCGATAATCATTAAGTTGTCGCTCTTTATCTGCCTCCTCTCTGGCGTCGGAGACGTTGACTATGGTTTATAGCCACGCTTCAGCGTGGTGACCGCCGGCAAAGGTATGGTTTTTCATTTATATGCAAATCGTTTGACGAAAAAAATATCCCTTTCCGCCCCTCGCCTTGGTCTGCATATCGTCTCATACTACTGCATATCGTCTCATACTCCATATTAGCATAACGCTAAATCGGCGCTTTTACACCCTAAGAACGGCGCTTTTACACTCTAAGAACGGCGCTTTTACACTCTAAGAACGGC
>JAJPZE010000057.1 GCA_021204565.1 Prevotella sp.
GTATAAAAAACACATAACTTGTTGATTTTCAATATATTCCAAAATTTGCGAAAAATGGCGCAAAACTGCCCGTAATGCGTGTCGTGCGAATTTCAAACGTTAAATTTCGGCAGTGTGCAATCAAATTAACAGTGTATCTTTTTCTTAATTTGCACAAATATGGAGACTAATGTCGGTCACGTCGGGCGCATACACCGGCGTGTGCCGGACCTTTATGCGTCGGGCTTAAAGATGCATGTTTATAGGGTTTGCTCCATATCCTTTCCAGGCTGTAAACACCGCCGGAGGATGTCCAAACCCAAAACACGAGCCGGGCAACAGGTTGTATCCCGCTGCCCGGCTTCGTCTTTTAAGCAATATTCGTTAATGAGCTAAGAGTCAATACTCTTCGGTGATGTTGTTGTCCGCCAACGAGCTCCAACGGTTGCTCGAGGCGCTAAGAAAATCATCAGGCGCAATATCCACGATGAATAGCGACGCGGGTACAGGCTGGTCTTCTTCCTTTAATTCCTCCACTTTTACATTTGCCGTGCCGCTCCGGAGCATACCTAATTGCTCTGCGGCAGCGTAACTCACATCCACTACGCGGCTCCTTACATATGGTCCGCGATCATTTACTCTGACCACCGCTTCACTTCCGTTGTCGAGGTTCGTTACGCGCAACAGCGTGCCGAAAGGATAAGTGCGGTGCGCGCAAGTGAACGCATCTGCCGTGCATTTCTCCCCGCTTGCGGTGAGGCGCCCGGTCAGATGACGGGAGTAAAACGATGCCTTGCCCCGTTGGCTCTGGGCATCTATCGCAGAGAACGGAACCACGAAAAGCAAGGAAAGAATTAATAATTTTGTTTTCAAAACACTACAGAATTAAATCCGACTGCAAAGGTAATGCGTTATTTTCGGGCAGAGAAAGGCTTTTAATATCTTTACGCATTTTTATCCAAAAATCATAACTTATATCAATATGAACTGTCGTCAAAGACGAATGATACGCAACATAAAATGTATATCCGGCGATGCACAGGATGAGGAAATATCCGCGGTTATCATTAAACCGAAGCCGGGTTTGCACGTCAGAGTTGACAGATTACAAAGAGGATATAAAGATATGCCAGCATTTTCAAAATCGGTAATCATCTTTGCGGTTACGGCGTTAGTGTTGTGTGCCGTGTCGTGTTCAACCAACGACGACAGCAACTATGACTTATCGGGATCTGATGTCGGAAATATCAACGCCGGCGGTTCGATGTCAACCGACCTGACAAGTAGCGAAGAATTATTTAATTTCGATGTTGCGCTGAACGATGATTATCTGTCGGAGACGGATGATTACAACGCTTCGGACGAGGATTTCATAGAGAACACAACCTTTGCAACAACCCTGCCGATTGTATTCTCCGACGGCGCGGTAAGTTACGGCACGTTGCCCGACGGCGTGTCGGCAACCGTTTCCGGAGCAGACATCATCATCGATGCAACTACATCGGAGAATATCGTTTACCAACTCTCCGGCACATCCTCCGACGGTATGTTTAAACTCTACAGCGACAGGAAATGCGCGGTAAACTTGTCCGGGCTGACCCTCACTAACGCTGACGGACCGGCTCTCAACATACAAACGAAAAAGCGCGTGTTTATAGCCATTGCCGATAATTCATCCAATACACTCTCCGACGGGACGACCTACGCCGACACGGGAGACGAGGACACGAAGGGCGTAATCTTCTCCGAAGGGCAGTTGGTGTTCAGCGGCGGCGGGCGGTTAAATATTAACGCGAACTGCAAGGCGGGTATCAGCAGCGACCAATATCTCCGCTTCCGGCGGGGGAACGTTATTGATGTAAACGCCGTGTCGGGCAATGCGGTGCGCGGCAAGGACAGCTTGCTCGTCTCCGGAGGGGTGCTTAACATCAGCGTCAGCGGCTCGGGCAACAAGGGAATGAAGAGCGACGGACCGATTGCAATCAATGGCGGACGCACCACAATCATCGATACTGCCGATGCATATTACGACACCGACGACGCCGAAACGAAAGGTCCGGCGGGGATAAATGCCGACAGCGACTTCCGCATAACCGGCGGTCAGCTTTACATAAAAGCGACGGGAAAGGGCGGTAAAGGCGTTACGACGGACGGCGATATGTCTCTCGGCGGCGGAATAATACGCGTCATCACCACCGGCACGAAGTATACTTACGGCTCGTCCGCGTCCCGTGCACCGATGCCCAATCAAGGCGGCGGAGGCTTTTTAGGCGGCTCTTCTTCGTCGTCGGATAATAACAAATCGCCGAAAGGGATACGTGCCGAGGGTACGATGAACATAACCGGCGGCGATATAATGTCGCGCACCACGGGCGGCGACGGTAGCGAAGCGGTAGAGGGAAAGGGGGTGATGAACATCACGGGAGGCTCCGTCGGGGCGTATGCGTACGATGATGCGGTCAACTCCGGAGAGGCGATGACGCTCGCCGGAGGGGATGTCTTAGCGGTGTCAACCCGCAACGACGGGCTCGACTCCAACGGGAATATGTATATAAAAGACGGCGTTATTACAACGTTCGGACTTGGCGAAGACGGCGTTGACGTTATCGAAGGGGGAACGCTGAGCATAACGGGGGGAACGTTGTTCTCCTTAGGCAACACGTATATGAACTCGCCTTCCGCGTCGGCAAGCACGCAGCCGTACTTTGCGGGAATGGTCTCCTCTCTTGCTTCCGGCGCGGCTGTAACGCTGACGGATAAGAGTTCCGGCAATACATTATTTAATTACACGATGCCGTTTTCCGTCTCCCGCGCATATCTGTTGATGTCGTTACCCTCGCTCGTAAAGGGTAATACGTACACGTTGACAATCGGTTCGAGCTCGCAAACAATTAATTTGTAACTTGCCGTATATAAAAGGAGAGAGCGAATCAGCCCGGCAGCAGGTTCGCTCTCTCATATTCGTCCGGACGAGTTTAATATTCGTCTACGGCGTAGAAAGATGCGAACATTTCGCGGGGGAAAGCGAATATCTCGCCGTCTTTGAAGAATCGTTTGAGCTCGGCTGCGGCGGTCTCGGGCGCATCGGAAGCGTGTACGATGTTCTCCTGGAAACTCATTGAATAGTCGCCGCGTATCGTTCCGGGCAATGCCTTGCGCCCGTTGGTCGAACCCGCAAGGGTGCGTACAACCTCTATTGCATTCGTCCCTTCAAGCGCGAGAGCTACGACCGGGGTCGACATCATAGAGTCTTTAATCCTTTGGAAGAACGGTTTGTCCGCCAGGTGTGCATAATGTTCATTAAGGAGTTCGTCGGTAAGTTGCATCATCTTCAGCCCCACTACTCTCAATCCTTTGCGCTCAAACCGGGCGATGATTTCGCCGATGAGGTTCCGCTTAACCGTACACGGTTTAAGCAATACTAATGTCTTCTCCATGTTCTTTAATTTATTTATTGTTTAACAGGTTAGCCTCTCCGATCGCTTTGCATATCTCCACAATCACCGCCATAGCTTTCTCCATCACCTGTATGGAGACGAATTCGTGTCTGCCGTGAAAGTTCACGCCGCCGGCGAAGATGTTAGGGCAGGGCAAGCCGCGGAACGACAGCTGCGCGCCGTCGGTGCCGCCGCGGATAGGTTGCACCTTGGCTTTGATGCCGCACCGGCGAAACGCCTCAAGACAGATATCTATCGTATACGGATGCCGGTCGATGATTTCTTTCATATTGTAGTATTGGTCGTAGATATTCGCCGTTACCGTCCCCGCGCCGTATTTATTGTTTAATTCGTCGACACACTGGTGCATGTACTTTTTACGCGCCTCGAAACGGTCGCGGTCGTGGTCGCGAATGATGATGTACATGGCGGCTTGCTCCGTCGTCGATGTTTGGGAAACGAGATGATAAAAGCCCTCCCGTCCTTCGGTCCTCTCGGGCGCTTCGTCTTCGGGAAGAGCGTTAAAGAGCTCCGCCGCCACACGAGACGCGTTAATCATCTTCCCTTTTGCGTACCCCGTATGCACGCTGACGCCCCTTATCGTAATCTTTGCCGCGGCGGCGTTGAAGTTCTCGTATTCGAGTTCGCCTAAGTCGCCCCCGTCCATGGTGTACGCCCATGCGCAGCCGAACTTATCCACGTCGAAGAGTTTGGACCCCCGCCCGATCTCCTCGTCGGGGTTGAATGCGATGCGTATCTCCCCGTGCGGTATCTCGGACCGGTCTCTGAGGAAACACATTGCCTCCACTATCTCCGCTATTCCCGCCTTGTCGTCGGCTCCGAGAAGCGTTGTCCCGTCGGTTACTATCAGGTCTTCGCCCTTATGCTCGAGCAGTTCGGGGAAGGTCTTCGGGGAGGAGATTACACCTTCGGAAAGGACGATGTCGCCGCCGTCGTAGTTGTTTATTATCCGCGGATTAACATTAAAGCCGGAGCAGTCGGGGGAAGTGTCGTAGTGTGCGATAAAGCCTATTATCGGCACGTGCCTATCCTGGATATTACTCTTAAGCGTGGCGTAGATGTATCCATTATCATCCAATTCGACATCGGAGAGCCCCTCGCGCACAAGTTCGTCGCGCAGGTAACGGGCGAAACGAAGTTGCTTCTCAGGGGTGGATGGCGTGGTCGCTGCGTCTTCGGCGGATTGTGTGTCGAAGCGCGTGTAGTTCAGAAATCGTTCGGTCAGGTTCATATTCGTATATAATTATATTATGAGCTTGGGTTAATACCATTCGACGGCGTTCGACACTCCGGAGCGTTTATCGTATTTCAGCACGTCGGTCAACGTGGCGGCATTACACCGGAATGTGAAATTATAACTCGTGTAAGGGGCGAGCACCATAGAGCAAGTCATAGAGAAACAATGCAAATCCCGGCTCATCGAAGCGGTGGTCATACTTATCTTGTGGTTCTCGAAATCATACCCGGAGGAGAAACTTATATTCCAACCTTCGGCAAGACGGATATTCCCCGAGAAGTTAAGCGTCTGTGTGAATTTATACGGATAGCGCATCCGCTTGGTGTTGAATTTGCCGCTTGTGTTTTCCCGCATCGTTATACCATATCCGATTGTGAGCGACCAGGGGATTGAGAAGGGCATATATCCGTCTTCGTCTACCTCTGCTTTCTCGCTCTTCTTCCCTTTCCGCCTCAGACCTTTCTGCCCGTTTATCATTGTATCGTCAATGTTCGATTCGATGTCGGTGTCCATTCCGTAGTCGTCTTCCATATCTTCGTCATCCTCGTCTTCGTCTTTATGTTTGCCCGAGAAAAACCTTAGTATCTTCTCCGGCGTGAGGGTATAAGATATGTTCTGCGAGCCGCCCTGAAAGCGCCCGAACCGCCCGTAGCTGTACTCCGTGCGGTTGCCGATGTATGGCTTGCCGTTCTCGTCCAACTCATATGCGTATGTAGCGAATGTTGAGTTCATACTGAATGTGTAGCTCTTGCCGAACTTCAATCTTAGGCGCGTCGTTAAGTCGCTCCACGGGCGTGTTACCGCTGCAAAGTTATACGACATCGTGAATCCGAAGTTATCTATCAGACTTATTTTCTTATATCCCGTCGTATCCTTGTCGGAGCGTATCTTCATCTCCACGTTGTTATCCACCGACAGCGACAACGATCCCGTTTTCCCTTTGCCGGGCACGCCGTAGAGGTTCGAAGAGTAGGGCGAGTACTCGACTAAAGAGACGTTCCCCGCCGTATCCGTCTTCAGATAAGAATCATAATAACCATAACGCGAGGCCGAAAAGTCCGGTGCGTAACTGAAAGAGAGCGAGGGCGTGATGACGTGGCGTATGGTCTGTATCTTGTCGCCGAACAGTTTGCGGCTCGGAGTAAAGAAACCGTAGAGCTTTGTCGAAGCCGAGAGCGAGAGACTCCAGTTATACACGTTGTAAAAACCCATTACCGTGTCCGCCACTTCCTTTTGGCTCTCTTCGTCCCAAGAGCGGTTGATTTTGCTCATATACGTCCGGTCGGTAAACGAGAGCGACGGACTCAGGTTGATATAGTTGAATAATGTGAAGTTGCCCGATATTGGAACGGAGTGTTGCCAGCCGTTGCGCCAGTCTTTCAACAGGTTCGAATGCATCAACCGGTTCTCCTTGCCCGAGAATGAGTTGGATATTTGACCCGTATACGACACCGAAATTTTCTCATACCAACGCTCCTTGCCCGCCGCGTGCTTGCGTTTGAAGGGATAGAAACGCGATATATTGATGTTCAAGTCCGGCAATGTCATCGCTAATGTCGTGTCCCGCATATTCTGCGAGACGTTCGCCGTGGTCGATAGAGACATGCCGATGCTCGAAAAGGTCGTGCTCCAACTCACCGACGATGTACGTGTACTCTGTGTGTACGACCGCGGGTTATACCGCGAATTGAGGTTGTTCGATTCGTATGATGACGACGCAAAGTTCACGCTCGCCGACATCGTACTGTACGGGTTCGCTTTCGAATCCTGGCGGTGCGACCATTGTATCTTGAAGCTCTTTGTCTGCGTGAAGTCCGGCATCCCCTTTTCGCTCGTCCGCGAGTCCTGATAGCTGAAAAGGAAAGTGCCGCTATACTTATATCGCTTGCGGTAATTGGTCGTCGCCGTTACCGCCCACGAGCCTTTCGTGTAAATCTCTCC
>JAJPZE010000253.1 GCA_021204565.1 Prevotella sp.
CTTTCCTCTCCCCGTACCCCGCTTTTTGCGTCCCCGATACTGCCTTTTTACGCTCCCGATACTATGTCTTTACGCCCCCGACACTATGTCTTCAACACTCCGCCTTGCGGGCGGGAGAAGCATTAAGGGCAACCCCGCATGGCGCGCGGGGTTGCCCTTAAAATCATTTCATACGTAGGGGACGACAGCCCTTACCGCCGGTTATTCGCCTTCTTCCTCCTCTTCCATAACCGACCAATACAACATACGTTTGGAGTACTGATCCCCGCCGACTTCATTATGAAGCGTCGGGCTGCCGCATATAAACGTCCGTCCAACGGCGTCTATTCTCGTATTCGTTTCGGGCTTGATATATCTTTTCATAGTCTTGCTTCTCTTTGTCAGGATTATTTAACGATAAACTTCCGTCCGCCTTTGATATATATTCCTTTGCGGGACATATCCGGCACGCGGATGCCTTGCAGGTTGTATATCGCGTCGGCGGACGCCGTGCTCACGCCGACCGTTTGTATGCCTGTCGTCCCGCCTCCGTCCAACGAGAAGCCCGTCAGCTTCGCGGCGGATGCCGTGCTCTCTATAGCGAGCCACGCCTTGCCCCCTTCGCTCGAGAACGCCGCGCCGTTATCTTCCTTCCAATAAAACCCGAAGTCCTCTCCTTGTTTATTGTAAGAAAGTTCATAAAACATATACGTCTTTGTCGGGTCAGGACCCGTTGTCTCGGTCGCCTCGAGCGAGCCGTGGAGCAGGTTTTCGCCTACCGGCTCGTCCGTCTCGTCTGTTTCCTCTTGCTCCTCCAAATCTTCTTCATCGGGGTCATAGATATTGTATGTATACGTGCCGACCGCACCTCTCAACAGCAACGCGGTATACTCGGGGACACGCTTCCCGGCGGGGTATTCCCAAGCCATAGTTAACGTGCCGGTCTCGCTGTCCGCATCCGTTATCGTCGTTCCGCTTGTGCCGTCGGGCATGAAGAATGAGTTAGAGGTGTAATATGTCGCGTATCCCTCCGCCGCCTTAATTTCGAACTCATCGGTCATCGCCTTTATCGTATAGTTGTCTACGAGCGCCTCGCCGTATCCTTCACCCGAATGGTTCATCACCACGAGGTTGAGTTTCGTCTCTGCCGCAAGCGTGAACGAAAACGTTTCCTGCGTCCACTCCGAGCCGGTAATCTCCTCTTTAAGCTTATACCTGTAATTACCCATCGAACCGTCTTCGTTTATCGGAGCGTATCCCCCCTCTATTTCCACGGTTTCCTCCGAGTTCGCCGGCTTGGCATAAAACGTTACCTTATACGTCCCCCCGGGCAGAATAAATTCCTTCGACGCAAGACGGTAATTGGTGCTGCCGTCATTATGGTCTATCTTGACCGAGTAGTTACCCTCTTCCGCGTCGGAACTCTTAGATATATGCCCGGAGCTTGATGCGGTTGTAGACGATACCCACCCTACCGGCGTGTTGTCGTCCGTCCAGTCTTCGAAGCTCCCGTTTACGAACGTTTCGAGCCCGCCTATGATGTCAAGCTCTATTGTAGATGTAGTGACGGTAGACTTGTTGCCGTCTTCGTCCTGCGCGTACGCCGAAATCACATACATTCCGAACTCGGAGAGAGTGAACGGCTCAGTGTACTGCGTGTATACCGGATCGTCCTCATCAGCATTTATTGCATAATAAATTTCACCCCCCCCCCCAGCAGTTATTGAGACTTCTTGTGCTTCTGTATACGTCCCGGAAGCCGGGGTTATAGTCGGCGCAATTACGTATCCTTCCGCCGGCTGCCAATAGATAGTGATGCTGTCCAAGTATAGTGCGCCGCTCTTCGAACGGAGACCGATGTAAGCATAATCTCCATCGGTTACAGTTATCTCCGTTGTCTCGGTGTTGCCCTGCGTTACCGTGTGTTCAGCCTCACCTATCTGTGTTCCTCGCGCCGAACTGTCATAGAGATCCGCCGCGCTCGAATAAGCGGTATTCTTGCCATAGACATCTACATCCCTCGCTGTGGTACTAACGGTATTTGAGTTCCATACAATAACAATCTTGCGCACATATCCGATAGATGTTGTAACTATAATACCGCTGGTGCTGTCGGTGGATTTCATCTGTATTGAGCCGTAATTCCCGGCAACATATCCTGCGTATGCGTTACCCGATGGTGCCGTATACGTAAAATTACTGTACGCATTAACGGTAATCCCGGTTTCCGTCTGGGTAAGCACATCACTAACATATGCGCTGGTATCCGTATCCGTATCGTCATCCGCATAGATCACACTTTCCGCTCCGCCCGTTATTATAAACAGGGACAAGAGGAGCACATTCTTAAATAAATTATTCCGTTCCATATTTGTCATATGATTTGAAAGTTATGTTCGTTTGTAATTACGTGTGGGCAAAGATAACAAGATAGATGTATAAAACCGGCATATTATGTCGGAAAAAATATTTTTTTTCTTTAATATTCACTCTTCCTTAGCGTGAATGCAACACAGCCGTCATATTGCTTAAAAGATTATAATTTGCCCGATATAATAATGTGTGTGCAGAGAATTTATTTACTTTTGCCGCCCGAAAGGGGTACGAGGGAACGGTAATCGTGGATAATCGTCGGATAACTATGCGAGAGAATTTAGTAATAGTGGAGAGCCCCGCGAAGGCTAAAACGATAGAGAAGTTTCTCGGGTCGGGGTGGCGCGTGATGTCGAGCTACGGGCATATACGCGACCTTAAATCGAAGGAGCTGAGCGTCGATCCCGATACGCTTGTCCCGGTGTACGAGGTGCCGGAGGACAAGGTGAAGATAGTGAACGAGCTCATCGCCGCGCGTAAGAAAGCTAAGGAAGTGTGGCTCGCGTCCGATGAAGACCGCGAGGGCGAAGCCATCTCCTGGCACCTGCAAGAGGTGCTCGGGCTCGACCGCGGGACAACAAAGCGTATTGTTTTCCACGAGATAACGCGCTCCGCTATCCTTGCCGCCATAGAGCGCCCGCGCCTTATCGATATGAGCTTGGTAGACGCGCAACAGGCGCGCCGCGTGCTCGACCGCTTGGTCGGCTTTCGGCTTTCGCCCGTTCTGTGGCGTAAAGTGAAGCCGTCGTTATCCGCCGGACGGGTTCAGAGCGTTGCGGTCCGCCTTATCGTAGAGCGCGAGCGCGAGATACGCCGGTTCGTATCGGAGCCTTACTTCCGCGTAACGGCGACGTTCACCAAACAAGATGCGTCGGGCGCTCCGGCAGAGATACGCGCCGAGCTCGACCGCCGGTTGCCGACAGAAGAAGAGGCGCGGCAGTTCCTTGAAAGATGTAAAGGGGCACGGTTTGTTGTCGGCAATGTAAGCAAGAAACCTATACGCCGCTCCCCCGCTCCCCCGTTCACAACATCAACCTTACAGCAGGAGGCGGCCCGCCGCTTGGGATTTACCGTGTCGCAAACGATGAGCATTGCCCAACGGTTATATGAGAACGGACTGATTACGTATATGCGTACCGACAGCGTCAACCTCTCTTCGCTCTGCATAGGGACAAGCCGTAAAGCAATCGTCGAACAATACGGCGAAGAGTACAGCCAGTCACGTAATTACCGCACGCATACCCGGGGCGCGCAAGAGGCGCACGAAGCGATACGCCCGACGTATATCGACCGCGAGGAGATAGAGGGCAACGGCGCCGAGCAACGGCTCTACGACCTTATCCGCCGCCGCACGTTGGCTTCGCAGATGGCTGACGCACAGATAGAGAAAACCATTATTAATATTAATATCTCCGGCGAGGAGGCGTCGTTCGTTGCAAGCGGCGAGGTTATCCTCTTCGACGGATACCTTAAAGCATACCACGACGCGGCGGAAGAGGACGCGGAAGACGGCACGACGGCACCCTCAGGCTTATTGCCCCAAGCCGCCGAAGGCGACGTTTTGACACGCGGCGACATAACGGCAACGGAGCGCTTCACACAGGCGCCGGTACGTTATACCGAAGGGAGCCTCGTCAAGAAGATGGAGGAATTGGGCATCGGGCGCCCCTCTACCTACGCCCCGACAATAAGCACCATACAGCAAAGAGAGTATGTCGTCAAAGGCGACAGCAAAGGTCAGGAGCGGCAATATGCCGTCATCACGCTTTCGAAAGACAAACTCTCCGAACACACCCGCCACGAGACGACGGGCAAAGAAAAAGGCAAACTCATACCTACCGATATCGGGCTCGTGGTGAACGATTACCTTGTCGACAACTTCCCCGACATTATGGACTTCGGCTTCACCGCCAACGTCGAAGAGAAGTTCGACGCCATAGCCGCGGGCGAGCTGGTGTGGGGCGAAGTGCTCCGCAACTTTTGGGCGGGTCTTTCCCCCGAGATAGACAAGGCGCTCGCCGCACGCCAAGAACACAGACCCGGAGAGAGGGCATTGGGAACCGACCCCGCTACGGGCAAGACCGTTTATGTTAAGATAGGGCGCTTCGGTCCGATGGTGCAGATAGGGGACACGAACGACGAGGAGAAGCCGCGTTTCGCCCGCCTGCCCAAAGACCGGACTATGGATACCGTTACTCTCGAGGAGGCGTTGGAACAGTTCCGTCTCCCCCGCACGCTTGGCGAGATAGAGGGGAAAGAGGTTACGATTGGCGTCGGGCGCTTCGGACCCTACATACATTACGACGGCAAATATACATCCATCCCGGCGGATAAGGACCCCGTAAAGATTACCCTCGAAGAGGCACAAACCATACTCGCCGAAAAGGAAGAAGAGGAAGCCGGGCGCCATATCAAACGCTTCGACGAAGATACGTCGATGGAGATATTGAAAGGACGTTACGGTCCGTATATCGCCGCGGGCGGGAAGAACTTCCGCATACCCGCCGCCCTGCGCCCTAAGGCATCGGAGCTCACATACGAAGAATGTAAGAAGATTGTCGAAAGCGCGCCGGAGCGTACGACATCCGCCGCCAAGCGCCGTAAGAAATGACAAGAGTTGTTCTTATCGGGTACATGGGCGTGGGCAAAACCACTGTCGGCAAGGCGCTCGCGCGTGCGTTAGGTCTCACGTTTTACGATACCGACTGGTACATTGAGAGCCGTATGCGCCAAACCGTAAAAGACATTTTCGACTCGCGCGGAGAGGACGGGTTCAGGCAGATAGAGCATAATATGCTCCACGAGGTGGCGGAGTTTGAGGATGTTGTAATCAGTTGCGGCGGGGGCACGCCCTGCTTTTTCGACAATATGGATTACCTCAACCGTCAAGGCGAGACAATATATATGAAAGCGCCGGTCGACGTCATACTGCGCCATCTGGAGATGGGCAAGGGAGTACGTCCGTTGCTCATGGGGCTTGACGAAGAGGAGAAACGCGCGTTCATAACGGAGCAACTCGCCGCGCGCGAACAATATTATTCCCGCGCGAAACATATTCTCCCCGTCAGCCTTATGGACAGCAACGAAGCGGTTGCGGCACACGTGGGGACAATACGCGATATGATTGATATGTAGATTGTTTTATTTGTTGATAAATGACCGATGAACGATATGAAGAAGTGGACAATAGACGACTCTAAGGAGCTCTACAACATCAAAGGCTGGGGCGTAAACTATTTTGGAATAAACGAGAAAGGCAACGTTTTCGTTTCCCCGCACAAGGACAACGTGCAAGTCGACCTTAAGGAATTAGTGGACGAATTAGAGTCGCGCCACGTCAGTCCGCCCCTTATATTGCGCTTCCCCGACATACTCGACTCGCGTATTCAATCCACTTCCGCATGCTTCGAAAAGGCGGCGAACGAATACGGATACAAGGCGGAGAACTATATCGTCTTCCCTATTAAAGTCAACCAGATGCGCCCCGTCGTCGAGGAGATAATATCGCACGGAGCTAAGTATAACATAGGTTTGGAGGCCGGCTCGAAGCCCGAATTGCACGCCGTGCTCGCCACTCATATGGACTCCGACAGCATAATCATCTGCAACGGACATAAGGACAAGAACTATATCGAGCTCGCCTTGTTGGCTCAGAAAATGGGCAAGCGCATCTTTCACGTCATCGAGAAACTGCCCGAGGTGAAGATTATAGCGGAGACCGCCGCGAAGTTAGGCGTGCGCCCGACGTTAGGCGTGCGTTTGAAGCTCGCCGCCTCCGGTGCGGGGAAATGGCAGGAGAGCGGTGGGGACGCCTCGAAGTTCGGTCTTAACTCGTCGGAGCTGCTTACGGCGCTCCAACTGCTTGAGGAGATGGGGATGAAAGACTGCCTTAAACTAATGCACTTTCATATCGGTTCGCAAATCACGAAGATACGCCGCATCTCGTCGGCACTCCGCGAGGCGGCGCAATATTACGTACAGCTCAGGGCAATGGGATTTAATATCGAGTTTGTCGATTGCGGAGGCGGATTAGGCGTCGACTACGACGGCACGCGCTCCTCCAACTCCGAGTCGTCGGTCAACTACTCCATACAAGAGTACATCAACGACTGCGTCGATACTTTCGTCGAAGCCGCAAACGAGAACAACATACCC
>JAJPZE010000121.1 GCA_021204565.1 Prevotella sp.
GCACGTATAGAAGAGGTGAAGCACGCCAAGGAGGAGGGTATCGAGTTTATGACGCTCCACAACCCGATTGAGTATATATCGGACGAGAAGGGCGCCGTTCGTCAGGTGCGGTTGCAAGTAATGCAACTTGGCGAGCCGGACGAATCGGGCCGCCGCCGTCCCGTACCTGTTGAGGGGCAGACCGTTACTCTCGATATTGACGAGGCGATTGTGGCGGTCGGCGTATCGCCTAACCCGATTTTGCCGCGCTCGGTCAGCGGGTTGGAGCTGGGGAGAAAGGATACGATTGTAGTGAACGACCGTATGCAATCATCCATCCCGACCCTATTCGCCGGGGGCGATATAGTGCGTGGCGGGGCAACCGTTATCCTCGCTATGGGCGACGGCAGACGTGCCGCCGCATCGATTATCGACATGCTTACAAACAAATAAGAGCGCATGTACAGAATTATAATTTGTGCGTTTCTCGCCTTGCTGACCGCGGGGCAAAGCTCTGCGCAATCACGAAAGGGAAAAGCCCCTGTCGTGAAGACGGACGAGGAGATACTCTACGAAGAGTTGCTCCCCGCGACGGCAAGAGTGATGTTCATCGACAGCCTCGTGGCGGATAAGGACAGCTTCTTGTATTATATTCCCCTACCCTCTGACGCGGGGACTATTACACGCAGAGACGGGCTCGCAACATATGCGAATGAATTCGACGACACGCGCATCAGCGTTGCCGGCGACACGATTTCGGGGCAACATCTGTATATGTCGCGGCGCTACGGCAACGATTGGGAAACGCCGCGCGAGCTTACGGAGCTCGACAACGAAATGCCGGATTATCCGTTCCTTATGTCCGACGGCGTAACGCTGTATTTCTCCGCCGAAGGCGAGGGAACGGTCGGGGGTCGGGACATCTTCCGCACGCTTTACAACGCCGACGAGCTTGAATTTTACGAGGCGACGAACGCGGGTTTGCCATTCAATTCCCCCGCTAATGAATATCTGCTCGCCATAAGCGATACGGATAATTTAGGCTGGCTCGTAACCGACAGGAACCAAGAAGAGGGCAAGGTTTGCATCTACACGTTCGAGCCGCCCGCACAACGTGTTGCTTTCGACGAAGATACGCCCGAAGAGGACTTGAAGCGATATGCGGAGATTAATCAAATAAGCGATACGTGGGGCTTCGGCGACGCTAATGCGGCGAAGAAACGGCAGTCGGAGCTTATCTCCCGTCTCGACACGCAAGAGGGGGACAGGGGTATAGAGTTCGTTGTTAACGACGACACGATATACACGTCCCTATCCGACTTCTCTTCCGACGACTCGCGCAGGCAGTAAGCTAAAATACAAGAAGCGAGGGAAAAGCTGGCGAAGCTAAACGCCTTAACCGACTCTATGCGGGAGACATATGCCGCCTCAAAGGGAACAAAACGCTACGAGGCGGGGCGTAAGGTAGCGGAGATGGAGAGCGAAACGGAGGCATTGGAGACGGAGATATTATCAGCCGAGAAGGCTCTGCGCAATAATGAAAACAAATAAATAACTACACAGATATGAAGTATTTTCCCGAATCAGAGCTGCCGATAAACGACGACGGCAGCGCATTTCACATACATCTGCGCCCGGAACAAGTGGCGGACAAACTGCTCCTCGTCGGCGATCCGGAGAGGGTAAACACCGTTGCGTCGCACTTCGACAGCCGGGAGTTAGAGGTACAAAGCCGTGAGTTTCATACCGTTACCGGCACGTATAAGGGCAAGCGGATAACCACTCTTTCGCACGGCATCGGTTGCGACAATATCGACATCGTAGTGAACGAGCTCGACGCATTAGCCAATATCGACTTCGCCACGCGCACGGAGAAACCGGCACACCGGACGCTGACGATGGTTCGCGTCGGCACATGCGGCGGACTGCAGCCGGAGACGCCGATCGGCACGTTTGTTGCGTCGGTGAAGAGCATCGGCTTCGACGGCTTGCTCAATTATTATGCCGGACGCAACGACGTATGCGACCTCGCCCTCGAGCGTGAGTTCGTCCGGCACACCGCATGGAATCCGATTAAGGGCGCGCCCTACGTAGCTACGGCATGCCCCGAGCTGATAGAGCAAATCGCGGGAACGGATATGGTGCGGGGCATAACCATTGCTTGCGGCGGCTTTTACGGTCCGCAGGGACGGCAGTTACGCGCGCCAATCGAAGACCCGGAACAGAATGCGAAGGTGGAGTCGTTCCGATACGGCGGGCTGAAAATAACCAACTTCGAGATGGAGAGCTCCGCCCTCGCCGGTCTCTCCGCACTGTTAGGACATAGGGCGATGACTTGTTGTATGGTTGTAGCGAACAGATATTCGCAAGAGATGAACACCAACTACAAGACGCAAATAGATGACCTCATCACCCTCGTGCTCGACAGGTTGTAAGCGGCTTTACCCTGCATTATGTCAACCATCTGCGCCGTCGCTACGGCTCCCGAAGGAGCGATAGGGATTGTCCGCACATCGGGTCCTGACGCGCTCGCGATTACCGATTGCATATTCAAAGGACGGACGAAGGCGGCTGACGCGCCGCCTTACACTATCCTTCACGGCGAGATTATTGACGGCTCGGAGACAGTTGACGACGTGCTGGTGTCGGTGTTTCGCGCGCCGCATTCATACACCGGCGAGGACGCGACAGAGATTTCGTGTCATGCCTCGCCTTATATTCTCGGGCGCGTCGTAACCCTCTTGACAGAGCACGGATGTACGCTCGCCGAACCCGGCGAGTTTACAAAGAGAGCGTTTCTTAACGGGAAAATGGATTTGACGCAAGCCGAAGCCGTCGCCGACCTTATCGCCGCACAAAACGCCGCAAGCCATCGCGTTGCGCTCACGCAAATGAGGGGACAATACGGCACGAAGCTACGCGAGTTGCGCGACCGACTTACCCGCCTCGCCGCGTTGCTTACTCTCGAGCTCGACTTCTCCGAAGAAGACGTTGTGTTTGCCGACAGGGAAGAGCTTCTCCGCCTCGCCGTCGAGATATACGACGAAACGGGCAGACTCGCCTCTTCTTTCCGGCAAGGAAACGCGATAAAGAACGGGATAAGCGTCGCAATAGTGGGGCAAACGAACGTCGGGAAGAGCACTCTTCTCAACGCTCTGCTCGGCTGTGAGCGCGCCATAGTGTCCGACGAGCAGGGCACGACCCGCGATACACTCGAAGAAGTTATAACGATTAACAACGTCGCATTCCGCTTTATCGACACCGCCGGCATACGTTCGACCGACAATAAAGTGGAGAAGCTCGGCATCGAACGCACGCTCGATGCCGCACGTAAAGCCGACATTATAATTCTCCTTACCGAGCCGGGAAAGACTTACCCCGACTTATGCACCAACGCCGAACAGACGGTTATACGGATTGTGAACAAAACCGACACATTCCAAGCGCTAAACAATATCGGCGTCGAAACGCTGCGCCGGCAACTCATCGACGCCGCCGGCAAATACACGGACAACACCGACAGCATCCTCGTTACCAATATCCGCCACTTCGACGCCCTCACCCAAGCGCATAAGTGTATCGGGCTCGCAATAGAGACGATACGCGCTCACGCAACGACGGACATCATCGCCGAAGAGCTCCGGCAGGCAACCGACAAACTCGACGAGATACTCGGGCAAATCACCTCAACCGATATCCTCAACCACATCTTCAGCCACTTTTGCATCGGCAAATAACCATCCGGGCAAAAGGGCGGACAGTACGTTTACATTACGGTTTGCGGGTCGAACACTTTGCCCGAGACGTTGGCGTTGAAGACAAAACCGGAGAAGTCGTACTGAGTGTAGTTCTCCCCGCGCTCGTTGATACGCACGGTCCGGAGCTCGCCGGCTTTAAGGTCGATTGTAACGACACAAGAGGTGTACATCATTCTCCGCTTCATCTTCGGGTCGGAGACTACGGGGGTGACGGTCAGCGTACAAGTGTTTCCTTGCGTATTCGCTTTCACGTCCGCCATCTTCGTGAGGTTGTTGAAGTCGCCGTTGGCAAGCAGGTTTCCCAACACGTCGCTTAATACTTCGAAGGGGTTGTTTCCCTTGCCGTTGGCTTTGGTTGTGCTTTGCTTGCCGGCACTAACCATAGTGAACGTATCGCCCGCCATAAGCAACATCTGTTTCGTATCCGTGAACACCATACTCACGCCGACCGTCTTCTTATAATAGAGATGTCCGTTGCATACATCGTCTTTCGTCATCGCGGCGTTATGACGTGTTTGGCGTACGTCGGCAGTCAACGTATTCGCCGCCCTATATTTACTCGCCGCGCTGTTTATCTGAGTTTGTTGCGCATACGTCCCCGACGTAAAGAATAACGTAGCGAGGATTATTGTAAGGAGCCTTTTCATATCAATCTATATATATGTTTAAGTATATAATCCCCCGTTAATCGAGATTACCTCGCCGGTGATGTACGCCGCTTCGGGCGAGGCAAGGAACGCGACCAACTCCGCCACCTCTTCGGGCTTTCCGAAGCGGCTCAGGGGAATAGCCTTTACGAGAGTTGTCTTGTCCAAACCGTCGGTCATATCGGTTTCGATAAACCCCGGCGCTACGGCATTGACGGTTACTCTCTTGCGCGCCACCTCCAACGCCAGCGCCTTTGTGGCGGCAATCAGTCCGCCTTTCGCCGCGGAGTAGTTAGTTTGTCCGGGCAGTCCTTTCAATCCGCTGACGCTTGCGATGTTGATGATGCGCCCTTGTTTACGTATGAGCATAGGTTGGAGTACGGCTCCTGTAACGTTGTAAAAACCGCTCAATGTAGTGTTCACCACCACATTCCAATCCTCTTCGGGCATAAATGCCAGTATGTTGTCGCGCCGTATCCCCGCGTTATTCACCAGCACCTCTATGTACTCGTCAGGATGGCTCGCCTCCCATGCCTCAATAGCTTTCGTTACCTGTTCGCGCCGGCTTACGTCGAACATCAACACGTCGCCGTCGCGTCCCTCAGCACGAACCAAGTCCAATGTCTTCTTCGCTTCGGCAGCGTTGCTCACATAATTGATAAGGATGTCATACCCCATCCGCGCCAACCTGACACTTACGGCACGCCCTATCCCCCGGCTGCCCCCGGTTACCAATGCATATCTCTTATTAGTTGTCATACATTATTGTATATAATGATTATTCGTTTACGATTCGCCAAACGACGTCCCTGCCCAAAACTTCGGCGCAAGTATAAAATGCGGTCATCGTTACTCCATGCACACCGTGCAACATCAGGCTCTGTCCGGTCTGCAACAAATTGGGAACAGGCGTGCGCGTCGACAGCATAGTCATCAACGGGTTGCGCCAATCCTTGCGCACGCCGTATGCGCTACCCTCAGGAGTGAGCGTATAGCGGCTCCAAGTCAGCGGCGTGCTCGTATAGATATTTGTGTATTCGATGCCGCCGGCTAATTCCAACATCTCCGCCGCGACTGAGCTCTTCGACAGTTCTTTACTCCGGTCATACGTCATCGGAGTAAGCACGTCAACAATCTCCGTATACCCGCTATCGTCCTCCGGCACGCGGCAAGAGACAAGCACCGCAGACACACCGCCTTCGTCTTTGCACGGCTCCCATACGTCTTCACTACGGTAGATATACCGGTTATAGTTGAAATACCGCAACGTCTTCGGTTTAATTCGCAGCGAGGCGGTGAACATACCGAAAGTGTTCTCAAGGCTGTTTATGCGGTTGCGATATACGCGCTTGACAAGGGCGCTCTGCTTGAGTAACGCAACGGTATGCGCGGGGTGGATGTCGCTGATGAATATATCGCCCGCGTATTGTTCTCCATCCGCGCAAACGGCGTGCGTTATCTTCCCCCCTCTCTCCCGCAACTCCTCTACCCTTGCATTACAGATTATCTCTCCTCCCTGCGAAAGTATGCCGGTCGCTAATGTGTTCACAATTTGCCCGCTGTCGCCTCTCAACCGCCAGGAGCTCTCTATATAACTGCTGTTGGCGTGCAAGAAGGTGAATAGCGGTAAGGACTCTTTCCTTAGCTCCGTTTTAAGCGACGTACCGCTTAAAACATCTATCAACAGCGGGTCGTGAAAAGTTTCGTTCAAATATTGCCAAGCACTTGCCGACATCTGTTCGGAGACGAAATCGGACAACTCTTCGGCACGGGGGCTAATCATCGCAAACTGCGCGGCAGCAGACCGCCGGAGCAAATCCGCATACGAACGTAATGCCGTACGCTCTTTGGGGAACTCCTCCGCCAACTTATCGGCAAACGTGTCGTATCCTTCGGCAAAAGCAAAGCTTCGCCCCCCGATGGTTATACGGTCGAAGCCGTCAGAATCCAACCTATGCCAGGGCAAGGACAACAAGCCCAAATACTTGAATGCGGCGTACAATGACTGCCCCTCGTCCAACCCGCCGACATAATGAAAGCCCGTAT
>JAJPZE010000261.1 GCA_021204565.1 Prevotella sp.
CTTAGTTCTTGTCCGATTTGAACTATGTTCGTATTCGTTTTGATATGTGGAGATGCCAAATCGAAACTAAATTCTTGCAATTTTTGAACGTAAAAACGATTGCACACCGCTCCGTATGTTCACAATTGAAAGATTATTTAACGTGCGGTTCTGACATCCATAAGATTACATTATTCGTATATTCTTGTTCATTTTCCGGTTAGTCGGAAGGGGCGGGAGAGTTTGGTTTTTCGCGCCATGCAACCGACAGTCGGCGAAGTCAAATATCGTTTTGTTTTCCGAAAAAAAAAATCTTTTTATATGTGTAAGGACAAAAATACCCTTACCTTTGCCTTGTCGGAATATGTGAAAAGCGGGTCTTTTCCGGCCCCGTTCGGAGACGACAAGGATGCTGAAAGAGCCGAGAATATTGATTACCGGAGGCGGTACGGGAGGGCATATTTTCCCTGCCGTGTCTATTGCAAATGCTGTAAAGGGGCGCTGTCCCGGCGCGCGCATACTTTTTGTGGGGGCGCTCGGGAGGATGGAGATGGAGCGTGTGCCGGCGGCGGGATATGAGATTAGGGGTCTCCCCGTGCGCGGTTTGATACGCCCGTTGTACTCTCCGCGGAATATCGGCGTTATGATTGACTTTTTCAAGGCGGTCGGCGAGGTGAAGCGTTTGCTAAGTGAGTTTTGTCCGGATGTGGCTGTCGGAGTGGGTGGTTACGCTTCTGCGCCGACGCTTAATGCAGCATATTCCGCCGGCATACCGTGCCTCATACAGGAGCAGAACTCATTTGCCGGCGTAACAAACCGTTCCTTAGCGAAGAAAGCGACGCGGATATGCGTTGCTTACGAGGGTATGGAGCGTTTCTTTCCAAAGGGGAAACTTTTGCTCACAGGCAATCCCGTGCGTCAGGATTTATACGATGCGACGCTGTCGAAAACGGCGGCGTTGGCGCGTTTCGGGTTGAAAGAGAGCCGTCCGACAATACTTTTAATCGGCGGGAGTCTCGGCGCACGCACGCTCAACGAGAGTGTTCTCGCCGCTTGGGATGATATCCGCGAGGCTAATGTCAACTTCATTTGGCAGACGGGAAGTTATTATAAGGACACAGTAAAGGCGCGGTTGGCGCGGCGTCTTCCGGCGGGGAACATTGTTATCTGCGAGTTCGTGTCCGATATGTGTGCGGCATACGCGGCTGCGGATCTTGTTGTCTCGCGCGCCGGAGCGGGCAGTATAAGCGAGCTGTGCCTATTGGCGAAGCCGTCAATTCTCGTTCCCTCGCCTAATGTGGCGGAGGATCATCAGACGCATAACGCCCTTGCATTGGTGAACAAAGGGGCGGCGTTGATGGTTCGGGACAACGAGGCGCGCGCCACGCTCATCACCGTTGCTCTTGAAACGGTGGTTGACGGCAAACGCCTCAGCGCCCTTTCCAAGCGTGCCGGACGTATGGCGAAGCGCGATGCGGCGGATGTTATCGCGCGCGAGGTGCTGGCTTTGGCAAATCGAAAATCATAATCAGAACATACGGAAAACAGACGGATGAAAAAGAACGATATACAAGCTGTTTATTTCATAGGCGCGGGAGGGATTGGTATGAGCGCCATAGAGAGATACTTCCTGAGCCGGGGATACGTTGTCGCGGGTTATGACCGTATGCCTTCCGAGCTCACATTACAGCTTGAAAAAGAGGGTATGCTTCTCCATTACGAGGAGGATATCGACGCCATTCCCTATGCTTGCAAGAACCCGGAGACGTGTCTCGTGGTGTACACCCCTGCCGTCCCGGCGGAGCATAAGGAGCTTCAGTGGTTCCGCGAGAGGGGGTTTAGGGTGGAGAAACGTGCACAGGTTTTAGGCAGACTGACCGAAGACAATCTCGGATTATGCTTTGCCGGCACGCACGGGAAGACAACCACATCCACCATTTGCGCGCATATCCTGCGCCAGAGCCATATCGATTGCACGGCGTTCCTCGGCGGAATATCAAAGAATTACGACACTAATTATCTTCTCTCGCGCGAGAGTGAGTATGTCGTGATAGAGGCGGACGAGTTCGACCGTTCGTTTCATTGGCTCCGGCCGTATATGAGCGTGATTACCGATTGCGATCCGGATCATCTCGACGTCTACGGCACGCACGAGGCATACACCGAGAGTTTCCGGCATTATACGAGCCTTATCCGCCCCGACGGGGTGCTCGTCATCCGGCGCGGGATTGCCCTATCGCCCGACGTGAAGAAAGGAGTGAAGGTGTACGACTACGGTCGCGAGGAAGGTGATTTTCACGCGGAGAATATCGTCTGCGACGAGAAAGGGGGCATCACGTTCGACTTTGTTTCGCCCCTCGAGACGGTGAGGCGCATATCGCTCGACGAGCCTATACTCATCAATATCGACAACAGCATAGCGGCGATGGCGATAGCGCAATTGTGCGGGTGCACGGCAGACGAGTTGCGATATGGCGTGAAGACGTTCAAGGGAGTGGCGCGCCGGTTCGACTTTAAGATACGCGACAGCCGCCATGTACTCCTCTCCGACTATGCGCACCACCCGAAAGAAATACTCCGCAGTGCGCAAAGCATCAGACAGATGTTCCCCTCGCGGAAGATAACGGCGGTGTTCCAACCCCATCTCTATTCGCGGACGCGCGATTTTTACAAGGATTTTGCCGAAGCGTTAAGTTTGTTCGACCAAGTCTTTCTCTGCGATATTTACCCGGCGCGTGAGGCTCCGATAGAGGGGGTAACAAGCAGGTTAATCTACGATTGCCTTGCCCCCGGCGTGGAGAAAGAGATGGTTAAGACGGAGAGCGTGCCGGAGATAGTCAAGGAGAACGACTTCGACGTATTGATAATTCTCGGCGCGGGCGACCTCGACAGTTATGTCCCGCAGATTGCGAAGATAATCAGGGAGAAATAAGGCGGCGTGATGGCGAAGAGGATGCGCGACATAATGCTCATTGCGGCGGATGTATGCTTGGCGGCGTACATCGTGTTCGTGTTCTGCGCTTTTCATACCCCCGACAACCGTGCGGCGGTGTGTCCGGGCATTAGTGTTGTGGTTGCCGACGGGAAGACGCACGGGTTTATCGACCGGAAAGAGGTGGCGGCGCGTGTGGCTAAGGCGGGTCTCGACCCCAAGGGAAAGGTTGTGTCCGGGATTAACTGCCGGCAAATAGAGGAGGCGTTGCTCGCCACGCCGTTTATAAGGACGGCGCAATGTTATCTGACAATTAACGGCATTGTCAACATAGAGATAACCCAGCGGATGCCCGTAGTGAGGGTCAAGGCGGCGAACGGCGATGATTATTACGTCGACGACAAGGACTGCATCATGCCCGTAACGGGTTTTACGACAGACGTCATTATCGCTACGGGCGACATCGACCGCCGGTACGCCACAACGTGTCTCGCACCTATGGCTCGGGCACTGCTTGCCGACGATTTCGCGCGCAACCTCTTCCAGCAGATCAACATCACGGCGGAGGGGCGGGTGGAGCTTGTTCCGCAGGTAGGGAACAATATTATCCGGCTCGGCCGTTTGCCCGAAAGCGACAACCGCGAAGAGCGGGAGGGGGGTATAGACGAGTATGTCCGCCGGAAGATGAATACGCTCCGGACGTTTTATAAGTATGGTTTGTCCGTCGTCGGCTGGGGCAAATACTCCGTCATCGACCTTGAATACGACAACCAGGTTGTCTGCAAACGCAGACGAGACAACACATTCCTCACAGCAAACGATATAACAAGAAAATAATACAACACATATGGCAAAAGAGTTTATAGTCGCGATAGAGTTAGGCTCCTCAAAGATAACCGGTATTGCGGGGAAGAAGAATCTCGACGGCAGTATAACCATCCTCAGTATTGTGCAAGAGGATTCCTCGACATATATTCGCAGGGGGGTAATCTACAATATTGACAAGACGATGACCGCCCTGATCAATGTAAAGCAACGCTTGGAGAAACAATTGCAAACACAAATTCGCCAGGTATACGTCGGCGTAGGGGGGCAGAGCATTATCAGCATGAAGAATACAATCGTACGCGAGCCGGGTACGGCGACGATTGTAACGCAGGGGATGGTGAACGAGTTGATGGATACCAACCGCAACATGAGCTATCCCGACAAAGAGATACTCGACGCCATAACGCTCGAATACAAGGTTGACGCGCAACAACAAATCGACCCGGTCGGGATACAATGCACGCGCCTTGAGGGTAATTTCCTGAATATTCTCTGGCGCAAAACTTTTTACGACAACATCAACAATTGTTTCAAGGACGCGCGCGTGGGGATTGCCGACTTGTATATCGCCCCGTTGGCGCTTGCCGAAAGCGTATTGGTGGAGGCGGACAGACGCGCCGGTTGTCTGCTTGTCGACCTTGGCGCCGGCACCACTACCGTCTCCGTATATTATCGCAACATATTGCGCCATCTCGCCGTACTTCCCCTCGGAGCGATGAACATCACGCACGATATCGCGTCGTTGCAAATGGAGGAGAGCGAAGCGGAGAAGCTTAAATTACACTATGGCTCGGCATACACCGAAGCTGCCGAGATAGACCCCGAGTTGTCGTACCCGTTGGCTGACGGCAGGAGCGTGGCGTCTGCCAAATTTATCGACTTGGTTGAGGCGAGAGTAGAGGAGATTGTGGAGAACGTATGGGCGCAAGTGCCGGCTGAATATACCGGCAGACTGCTCGGGGGAATTATCCTTACGGGCGGCGGGGCAAACCTGAGGAACATCGAGAAAGTGTTCCGCGACCGCACGCATATCAATAAGATACGTATCGCCAAGAGCATTAACCGGACGGTGGACGGCACCCAGCCGGAGGTAACGGCGGAAGACTGCCGCCTCTGCACCGCCCTTAGTCTGCTCGTAAAGGGCGATATGAACTGCGCCGGAAGTCCGATTACGACCGGGCTATTCTCCGCAAAAGGCGACGAGAGGGCTGACTCCGACGACACAGGAGGTCAAGACCAACACCTCTCCGACATAACTCCGGGGCGGGGAAAGGTGATGACACCGGAGGAGAAACAGCGGAAAGAAGAGGAAGAAAGGCAAAGGAAAGAAGAGGAAGAGCGCAAGAGACGGGAAGAGGAAGAAGAGCGTAGAAGGCGGGAAGAAGAAGAAAAGAAACGGAACAGCCCCATAAGGAAATTCGGCAGAAAGATTAAGGGATTTTTCGATAAAATGATTTCCGAAGACGAATAAACTTATCCGAACTGATTGATAAAGAGACTAATTTTCAGATATATGAAGAATAACGATAACGGCGCCGACGGTATGCTCGACTTCAACGTAACGGCTGCCAAACAAAGCATAATAAAGGTGATTGGCGTGGGCGGCGGCGGAGGAAACGCCGTGAACCATATGTACCGGCACGGAATAAAAGACGTCTCCTTTCTCCTTTGCAACACCGACGGTCAGGCGCTGAAAGTGTCCCCCGTACCCGTCAGATTGCAGCTCGGACGCGAGGGACTCGGAGCGGGCAATAAACCGGAGAAGGGCAGGCAGGCTGCGGAAGAGAGCGCGGAAGACATTAAGCGAATGCTCTCCGACGGCACGCGGATGACCTTCATCACCGCCGGAATGGGCGGGGGAACAGGCACCGGCGCCGCGCCCGTCATCGCAAGGATAAGCAAGGAACTCGACATACTTACTGTCGGTATCGTTACGATACCTTTCCGTTTCGAGGGCATACCAAAGATCAATACCGCGCTCGACGGAGTAGAAGAACTCTCGAAGCACGTCGACGCGCTCCTGGTTATCAACAACGAGCGTCTCCGCGAGATTTACTCCGACCTCACTCTCCTCGATGCCTTCGCCAAAGCGGACGACACTCTCAACATCGCAGCCAAGAGCATAGCCGAGATAATCACGGATCACAAACGTATCAATCTCGACTTTAACGACGTGCGAACGGTGCTCAAAGACGGGGGCGTTGCGATTATGTCGACCGGATACGGCGAGGGAGAGGGCAGGGTACGCAAGGCGATAGAGGACGCACTCAACTCTCCGCTCCTCAACGACAGCGACATCTTCAACTCCAAGAAGATACTCCTCAGCATTAATTTCAGCGACGAGGGCAACCACGGGGGCGGGTTGCTGATGGAGGAGATGAATGATGTGAGCGAATTTATGGCTAAGTTCAACTCTCAGTTCGAGATTAAATGGGGGCTCGGCGTAGACGCTTCGCTCGGACCGAAAGTGAAGGTAACCATCCTTGCAACCGGCTTCGGATTGTCAGAGGTCGACGGTATGGACGAGTATCTGGGCAAGAAATATCCCAAAGAAACCGTTAAGGAGAAAGCCGAAAGAGAAGAGCGGGAGCGGGAGCGACAGCGGAAGATAGACGAGCTGTACGGAACAAAAGGCGTGGAATAGAA
>JAJPZE010000201.1 GCA_021204565.1 Prevotella sp.
GACTATATGACTATGCAACAATCCTTTATCTATGATAATGACTCTCTTCCGTACGACAAGTTGATGGAAAGACTACGTCGATTAGAAGCGGTTTTTCACCGGACAGACATCACAACATCCTTCGTGTGATATTTCTTCTTATTGCACGGATAAGATGTATTTGAAAAGCACGCGCGGGGATATGATGTCGTTATAGTATCTGCACGTGATGTGCAGGTGCGGTGCGGTGCTTCGTCCCGTGTTGCCCGTTATTGCGACTGTATCGCCGGGAGCAACGAGGTCGCCTTTCCTCACTATTATCTGCGACAGATGACAATAGCTGACGGTGATATTGCCGTGTTGCAGGGTAACGAATAGTCCGGAGTTCCTATCCTTTCCCGTGCGTATCACCTTGCCGTAAAACATTGCATACGCAGGTTCATAACGCGCCCGCAAGTCGAGTCCGTTGTGCCGGCATCTCTTTCCTGTAAAAGGGTCGGCACGCTCTCCGAAATCACTTGTGATATAAATCTGCCGCAACGGTAATGCGCCAATCGCGTTACCGGTTGTCCTGTCCGTCTCTATAATCGTACTTTGATTCACACTTGTATTCTCCGTATTCAAAGTCTCTGCCTGCCGGCACGCGGCGACGTGTGAGGAGACGGTGTTGAACTGTGCGCGGCTTGTTATGGCGAGCGTCAACATAAGGGATATTATGAGTATTTTTCGTTTCATACGTGCAAAGGTATCGTTTCCGTTTGCCTGCCGGACAGGATGTAGTCAGGAAGTTTGTTTGTTTGACGAAAGATAACAAAGCGAGTTCGATAATTCGGATAAAATCGGACTCAAAATATAATAATTCCCAAATAATTGACATTAGCCGCGTGTTTGTTTGACGTATTGTGCGACTGCACAATATCTTTGCCGGAGTTTAATTTCAAATACGATAATAAAATATGAAACAAGTACGATTTGAAGCGAATGAAGTGCCCTATGGCATGTTAGCGCGTTATGGTTTGACGCAAGAGAAGATTGAGGATTTGCCTCTGTGGGCGTTAGAGGACATCGGACAGGGCAGACGCTCTCCCCTATTGCCAGTACAGGTTACGGATGTGGACGGTATGATTTACAAAGGGCGCACGCGGTTTGCTTTTGTGCGTCGTGAGGACGACAAGGTGGATGTGGTGTTTTATCCGCAGTTGGAAAAGTCGCCGTTGGAAGCTTATACCAAAGAGCAACAGGCGGAGCTTCTTGCCGGCAAGGCGATACCCGTCGACACGAAAGACGCGCAGGGACGGAACACGATGTTGTTCGTGCAGATTGATACGGAGACCAAGCAGGTTATGTCCGTTCCCACGCCTGTTATCGGGCGCAATTTGGAAGTGTTGAGGGACGAGCTGAAATTGAGTTCGGCGGAGTTGCAGGTTATGCAGAAAGGCGAGCCGCTGACACTTCTCTTTAACGACGAGGAGCTTACTGCCGGTATTGACCTTAATGCCAAGTCCGGCATACGCATTTGCAAGGGTGATGAAAAGAAGTGGCGCGAGAATGCGAAACATGATTGGGACAAGTACACATTCGGCTGTTACGGCTGTTGGGTAATGGACGATAACGGCAACCTTGATTACGTCGAGGAAGAGAACTATACGGATGAGTTGTGGACCGAGCAGAAGAAATCGGCGCAAAAGAATGCCGGTATGTCCTTGCATAAATAATTATGATTAGGTTATGGCGACGGAGAAACATTATTCGGAGGAGGAGGCTATCGAGAAGTTTCAGTCCGGTGAATACGGGTATGTAGAGTTCGTTACCCACGTATCAAAGGATTGTGAGGACGAATACTACGAATATTGCAAGAAGCACAATCTCCGGTACGGCGAGGAGAGTGCGAAACAATTCGACCGCGAGCGCAACGAGTTGTTGATGCGGGCGGAGGAGAACGGCGATGTATAACGGATTAAGTATATGACTGTACGCAGGAACACCAATCCGCGCCAAAACGACCTGCACCCGGAGTTGCAACAGATTCTTCTCCGGAACGGCGTGCAGGCTCACGTGGTGAGTAACGGCGGCGGTTGGCAACTCGTTGTGCAAGGGCACGACAGTCCGCTCCTTACATATAACATCACCGACCGCCAGGCGCAGGCGTTGGGCGATTGGGGAACGAACTATGCGAACAAGACCGCTTACAACACCTTTACGGAGATTGTAGCGGGCGACTTTGACATGCCGAAAGACTTCGTTCATGCCCGTAATGCCAACGGGCGTGTCGCTATGGGTCTGCATGGTTACCGTATCGGCACGGGCGAGTATGGCAGGGGTGCGGGTGGCGGCATGCTCGGTTGGACACCTCGCCGTCAAGACGGTTTTCATCTTCGCCGTGCCGGTGGTGAAGTGGTTTATCAGGGTACACCGATGGTTGCCGAACGTAGCGACGGACGGATGAAGCCGGGCGAGCTGCAGTCGTGCGGTTACGGGTTCTATTATAAGGGTCGGCAAACGACGGATGCCGTGTTAGAGGAAGATGTGCTGGAAGAGTTGCAGACGGTTGTTGTGCCGTCCGTAACTCACCCCCGCAGTACGGAGCCGGCAAGACCGTATAACGAGTTAATCACGTCTCCCGTTTACTTCACGAATGAGAAATGGCGGGAGTGTTTGTCTTCGCACGGCATTATCATTGACGATGAAGAGAAGACACTAACGGTACAAGCGGCAAACGCGCCCGACCTTGTCTACGACCTGACCGACGAGGAGCTGTCCGCGCTGACGAGCAACTCTATTGAGGATGTGCCGGCGGAGCAACGCCTTGAGGTGCTGAATAACGTTATTAAGGATGACTTTGCGAACGGCATCACTATGGATATGCTTAATAGTACGGACCGTATTGACATATCCTTGCGTCCCGAAATTGAGGCGGAGTTACGGGAGTACGAAAATCAGGGACAAGGTGATGCGGTGCAGGTTCGTCCCGATTTGACGGGAGGCGGTTATGATACTGCCGGTATGGAGCATCGTCCGGGTGATGCCGGCGTGAACGGACACGACCTGTTCGTTGAGAACGATAATAAGGGTTGGTATCGTGAGGGTGCGCACGGGCGCGAAGTGGAGATTGGCGACATCTATGTAGAGAAACTCCCCGCGCCGGAGGGGAGCAAGAGTGAGGCGACGTATCGAATGACCGCAATAATTAACGGTGAGGCGGTTTCGCACGAGATAAAGCAACGGGACTACGACAAGTTCCTTGCCGTGGATGATTATCATCGTATGAAGCTGTTCTCCAAAGTATTCAAGGAAGTGGATATGAAGACCCGTCCCGAAGCCCGCACGGGATTGGGGATGCGGATATTCGCGGCTCTTACGGCAAGTGTTGCGGTTGCGGGCGAGGTTGTGCAAGACATAAATCATTGTCCCTCTCCGGAGATTTACGGTGCGGGTGCGGTCAATGCTCCCCGTCCGTATTACAAGCCCGGCGTTGATTCGCCGCGCGAGATTGCCGCCCGTAACTTCGAGGCTCAGGCTAATCAGGTTACGACCGAGATACGCAGAGGGTATTAATGTTCAATGTTTGGAATTAAGGTACAATGGAGACTATCAAGATAAAAAGGAATTCCGGTACGGCACGATTGAGCGGCAAGTACGATATGATACCCTATATACAATCTGCTGACACTCACGTGCATATTCCATGCGTATTGCAGTTTGTTATCAACGAGTTGCCGGTGTTGCTGTTATGTCCGTGCGTGTTGGTATGCGGCGGTTTGCCGGGCTGTCCGTGCGGCGGTCTTGTATTATTGTTCGGCGGCTGTCTGTTCTTGTATTTGGTATACCGCTTCGTTTATATGCGGCGTACGCACTATTTCGTCGGCAACGAGCAAATTGTTTGTTTGCACGGCGTGTTCCGGCGCAGTAAGGATTATATGGAGCTGTATCGCATAGTGGATTATGCGGAGCGTCAAACGCTGTTGCAACAGATATGCGGGTTGAAGACCGTCGCCATATACTCTATGGACGCAGTACGCCCCGTCTGGAGATCATCGGTATTGGGAAGAAGAACAATGTGGTGTCCGTTATCCGTGAGAGGGTTGAGGCGAATAAGAGACGAAAGGGGATATATGAAATCACGAACCGTTAGGATTGTATTGATTGTCTTTTGTTTGCCGGTGTTATGCGGGCAGGCGCGTGCGCAGATTGTGTCCGCCAATCCGTTGGAATGGGTGGCGTTGGCAGAGGGCAACGAGCTTATCAACAGCGAGATAAACAAGGAGATTAACGGGGAGACGAGAACCGCTCTGTTGCAGAACACCATCTCTGCCGAGTTTACTCAAATCCACGAATGGGAGAAGAAATACAACAGTTATCTGAAGACGGTTGACGGGTATGCTTCGTCCCTCAAAGCGTGCACTCACTTGTATGATGACGGAGTGAGGATATTCATTTCCCTGTGCAAGTTGCGCAAGGCGATTGCGGACAATCCGCAAGGTATAGTTGCAACAATGAGCATGAACAACCTTTACCTTGAGACGGCGACGGAGCTTGTTTCCGTGGTCACGCTTCTCCGGGATGCCGTCGCTACGGGCGGCACGGAGAATATGCTGACGGGTGCGGAACGCTCGAGGACGCTGTGGGCATTGAACGACCGTTTGAGCGCATTCCAAAAGAAACTGGGTCGTCTGTATTTGAGCATACGCTGTTACACGTTTGCCGATGTATGGAATAACGTTACCGTCGGCATGCTCGACCGCAATAACGGAGAGATAGCGGAACAGGCATTGAAACGGTGGCGCAGAGCGGCAACGGTGTACTAACAAAATAAAGGGGGAACGGATATGAACGATGGTTATTCATACGATGATTTCATCAGCAAGTTGAATATAGAAGAGGTGTTGCGGGATGCCGGGTATCGCCAGAATAGGCGGGACGGTATCCGTTATCCGTCGTATATTCGCGTGGATGAGAGCGGAGCCCGCATACGCGGCGATAAATTCATTGTAACGCAGGGCGGCAAGTGTTGTTTCCGTCCGCCGGAGCAAAAGGTGTATAACGTGATTTCGTTTATAAAAGCATATCCGGCTCTGTTTACCGACAACAAGCCGGGAATGTCGCCCGACCGTTTGGTCAACCTTGTATGCAACCGTCTGCTCAATAATCCCATAGAGAACCGTGAGACGGGAGCCGGGCAAGCGAAAAGGGAAGTAAAGCCTTTCTCCATAAATGATTACGACATCAAGCGGTTCAACCTTGCGGACAAAGAGGCACACAAGCCCTTTTATCCTTATTTCAAGTATCGCGGTATCAACCTTGTAACGCAACGCGCGTTCGCAAAGCATTTCTTTCTCGCCACACGCCGGCGGCAGGACGGACGCGAGTTCACCAATCTCTCTTTCCCTCTTGTCCTGCCGTCTGATACGGAAAGGATTGTCGGTTTGGAAGAACGCGGCAGACCGAAGATTGACGGGAGCGGCGGATATAAGGGCAAGGCGGCGGGGAGCAACAGCAGCGAGGGGTTGTGGATAGCGAACCTGACGGAGCAACCGGTTGAGGCGGCGGAAGAGATATTGTGGTTTGAGAGCGCATACGACGCTATGGCGGCATACCAAATACATCCGCGAGCGGCAGTGTACGTCCCTACGGGCGGCACGCCGACAGAGAGACAGATGCGCGGACTGCCGGCACAAGCTCCTCACGCCGGTCATTATCTCGGTTTCGATAACGACGAGGCGGGACAAGCATTCGTCCGTAACTTCAAACGTATTGCGCAAACTGCGGGAGTGGAAGCGGAGAAAGTGAAAGAATATCATCCGGACGGGGATTATAAGGATTGGAATGATGCGCTTCTCAACCGCAGAATGAATGCCGGTGCCGGCGGAGAGGAAACGCGGAGCGGACAGGCGGAAACCAATCCGGAGAACCGGACGGCGTATCATAGATAACAGCAAACTATGCACAAGATAATAACAACGATAATACTCCTCTGCACGTTCGCATCCGTATATGCGCAGAATGACCCTACTCTTGCGGCATTGGTGGCGGTGTACACTAATCAGGCGGAGAAAGAATTGAAGAATCAAGAGACGGTGATGTTGCTCCAAACGACGGGACACGTGTGGTTGCGTGATGAGACGGAAGCGACGACGAAGTTGCAACGCGAGTTCAATGATTATCTCGATACGTTCCGCTCCGTCATCGTTTATGCCGCAGAGGTGTATGGCTTTTATCACGAAACGGCTGGGCTCATTGACAACACGAGCGACCTTATCAGTCTGACGGAAGCTCATCCGTCGAACAGTCTTGCCGTGGCGTTATCCGCACGGAGGAATACTTTATACCGGCAAATCATCACCGGCGGACTTGATATAGTG
>JAJPZE010000018.1 GCA_021204565.1 Prevotella sp.
AGGTTTAATAGTAGATGATGATTAAATAATTTGGTGCAGTCGGAGTGTTACAGCACCCCGATTGCACCTTTAATTATAATTGTATGAAAAATAAAATTACACGGCGCAAAGGTACGAAAAGTTCCTTGTATCCTATTTATAAGGTGGCGGCAAAATGGACAATAGCGTGGTTTATAGTAGTGCCACCGGTAATGTTTGTGGTGTGGTTTCTTTGCGAATTTGTTATAGCAGTTTTATAGCAAAGTTATGGCAGTGCCATAGCAGTGCCATTGGCAAGAGATGGTGCTATTCCGTGCCATTGGCAGTGCCATTAGCAAGAGAGGGTGCTATTCCGTGCCATTGGCAGTGCCATTGGCAAGATATAGATATAGATATAGAACACCGCAAGTGCCTCCAGGCACTTGGTGCGGTGCGGTTCTAAGGAAAAGAAAAAAAAAAGAAAAGGACGGGCAGGGCACGCCAATTGCCGCCATTGCGCTTACGCGCTCGGCAACGCGCCCCCGTCTTTTCTTTTCAAAGAGGGGAAAAGATTAAGAGATAGAAACAGAAATATATATAGTTGGTTTTATGAATGGAATAAGGTATTCAGTGTGGTTTCCTCATTATGCAGGGACGCGGAACGACCGCAAGGTTCAGGCGTTGCGAAAAAGGTTCGGAAACGGCGGTTATGCCGTATTGATAATGTTATTAGAGTGCATAGCAGAGTCGGACGACCTTACATTGGCATTTGACAACGTGGAAAAAGAGGTTATTGCGGGCGATTTAGGTATTGATATAGAGGAGTTAGACGCGTTTGTAGAAATGTGTACACGGTTCGGAATGATTACCCTAACCGACGGCAAACTAACTTGTGCCGCCATCTCGGAACGGTTGAAACCTTTGCGCGACAAGCATAACCGCAAAGTAGAGGCGGGCAAACGCGGCGCGGCGAGCCGTTGGAATAAGAATGCACGTACAGACAGCACCGCCCCCGATTCAGGCGTGGAAAGTAGTTCAGGCGCGGCAAACGGTTCAGGCACGGAAACGAATACAGCCCCCGACCCGTCTTTTCCTTATGCCATTGTAGTAAACGTTTGGAATGATATTTGCGGCGGAACGTTGGAAACCGTCGACCCCGACAGCATACCCGACGGGCTAAAAACCGATATTTGCAGGCGGTTCACGGAACACAAACGCACCGACCCCGACAGGGTAAAAGAGGGAGCGGAGGTCGTTTCCAAAACGGTTATGGAGTCCAAATTCCTAACAGGCAAAGGTAAAAGCCGTTGGAGAACAAACCTCGCGTGGGTAATGAATGCCGAACACTTTGAAAGACTCCTCGCAGGTATGTACAATAATGGTTACAAATTTCCTTGCGAGGACGTTATCCGTGTATGGAACGGTTTTTGCGACACGCCCCGACCCGACGGGCGCAATTTCAGTTGCAGGAAAGTAAGCACGGAAAATATTCCAAAAGACTTGCGGCGCGATATAAAAGCACGGTTCACGGAAAGGAACATACTTTACCCGAGCCAAATCATAAACGTTATACGTTGGCAATGTCAGAAAATCTTTGCCTCCTCAATAATCACAAAACAGCAAACAACGCTCGCGTGGCTAATGAGTAGCAGACAAGTGTGGGACGACATTAAAGCAGGGAAGTATGATAACACAAACACCGACGGCACTAACAGCCCCGAACATTGATTTAAGCGGCGATTGTGGTTCAGGCGTGCAATTATGTATCCGAGCCGGCAAAACGTAACAGCGGCAATTCAGGGCGCAAACAAAAGAATAAGTTATACATTTGTATGTAAATATTTAACACGTATGAAACAGCAAGAAAGACAACAGGCAAAGAAAGAGGCATTTATCGAGGCGTTGGAAAAGTCGCTCGGCGTTATTGCCCCAGCGTGCAGGGCAATCGGTATTGCCCGCAGGACGTATTACAATTGGTTAAAAGACGACCCGGCATTCGCGGCGGCGGTAGACGCTATCTTAAACGATACGGGCGATTTCGTCGAGGGCAAACTCTTGCAACTGATTAACGAGGGCGATACGGCGGCAATCATATTCTATTGCAAAACAAAATTAAAGAGTCGCGGGTATTCAGAGCGGCAAACATTTGACGTGCAGGGCATACCCCCGACGACGCTCGTCGTATCTAATCAAGAGATTGCCGACAAAATCTCAAATGCAGAGAAATATGGTATCGAGGAATGAATACCCCAGAAAACTCGTTTTAAGCGCAAGTTTTGTGTTTGGGGTATAATTATTAAGGCGAGGGCGTAAAAACGCAACAGAGCGCAAAATAAACGGTAAAAACGGCAATTAAATACAGCCGACGGTTATGCACTTTGCGCAATATAAAAAACGCGTGTGTATGGAGACTAAAAAAAACGAGCGGCGTGTTCGGAGTTTCCGAAAGTGATATACCTTTGCAATAGTATTTCATAAAGAAAACATTGATTTATTTGGCGGCGTGCAGTCGGGAGACCACACACCGTCTTTTTTTTTGCCTTAAAACCGCGAAAGGGGAGATAAGGTTGGAGAAGTTAGTCAAAATTTAGCCAAAAAGTAGTGCCTAAAAACCGTAAAGTATTGATTTTTAGGCACTTAAAAATTTAGGTTGTGACCCCGGCGGGATTCAAACCCGCGACCTTCAGAACCGGAATCTGACGCTCTATTCAGCTAAGCTACGGAGCCGTGTCGGCGTAAAAATCCGCCCGCGTGCGTTCTTTACGGCGTGCAAAGGTAAGATAAAAGGCGGAAAGAACAAAGAAAACACCATCTTTATTCTTTCCGCCGATTATGTATTACAACGTATTTGATACGCTTACGACAAGCCCTCTATCTGCCCGTTGACTATGTCGATGACCTCCGCCTGCGGGTGGCGCGGCAGACCCGGCATACGCATAATATCTCCCGCGATAGCGACAAGCATCTCGGCGCCGGCGTTGAGCACGAGGTCGCGGATAGTGAACGTAAAGTTCTCCGGCACTCCGTAGAGCTTCGGGTCGTCGGAGAAGGAATATTGCGTCTTGGCAATACAAACGGGATAGTGCGCCATACCGAGGCTTTCGGCGCGGGCAATCATCTTTTCCGCCGCCTTAGTGAATACCGTTCTTCCAGCGCCGTAATATCCTTCGCTCACTTTGGTTATCTTCTCCTTAATGGTATCCCCGGCATCGTACAGATACGTGAGCGGCCGGCTCGGGTTCTCCTCGGCGGTCTTAGCTACGAGACGAGCCAAGGGGACGGCGCCCTCTCCGCCATCTGTGAACGCGCTGTTCTGCGCAAATCCGACGCCGAGTTCGGCGCAATGGTCGGCAACGAGCTGCATCTCCTCGTCGGTATCAAAGGCGTAACGATTGAAGCAAACCACCACTGTCTGCCCGAACTTCTGCAGGTTACGTATATGGAGATCCATATTCTTGAAGCCCGCTTTGAGCCCTTCGGCGTTCGGTTTCTTTATGTCGGCGACGTCTACCCCGCCGTGCAACTTCAGCCCTTGCGTTGTAGCGACGAGGACGGTGAGCACGGGTTGCAAACCTGTCCGGCGGCATTTGATGTCGAAGAATTTCTCCGCGCCGAGGTCGGCACCGAATCCGGCTTCCGTTATGCACCAGTCGCCGTAGGTGAGCGCCATACGTGTAGCGATGACGGTGTTGCACCCGTGTGCGATGTTAGCGAAAGGTCCGCCGTGTATGAACGCCGGAGTATTCTCCGTCGTTTGCACGAGGTTGGGGTTGATTGCGTCTCTCAGGAGCACGCAGATAGCTCCTTCGACGCCCATATCGCGCACGGTGAACGGTGTTCCGTCGGTCTTTATGCCCAGAAGGATGTTGCCGATACGGCGGCGCAAGTCGTCTTCATCGGTGGCGAGGCATAGTATCGCCATAATCTCGCTGGCGGGGGTGATGTCGAAGCCGCTCTCGGAGAGCACGCCGTCGGTCTTGCTCCCGCAACCTGTGAAGATACGACGGAGATTGCGGTCGTTGACGTCTAACACTCTCTTCCAAAGCGTTTCTTTAAGGGCAAATCCCTCTTCGCGATGTTGATAAATGTAGTTGTCCATCAGGGCGGTTATCATATTGTGCGCCGTAGTTACGGCGTGAAAATCGCCTGTGAAATGGAGATTGATTTTGTCCATGGGCAACACTTGCGCGTATCCGCCTCCCGCCGCGCCGCCTTTCATGCCGAAGCAGGGTCCGAGCGAGGGCTCGCGGAGGGCAAGCACGGCACGTTGCCCGATTTTATTCAGCCCCAGAGCCAAGCCGATAGATACGGTCGTCTTCCCTATCCCCGCCTTTGTCGGGGTGATTGCGGTAACGAGAACGAGCTTATGAGCTTTCGCCTTGTCGTTGTCGATAAGGGTGTAGGGCACCTTTGCGATATGCTTTCCGTAGGGCTCGAGCACGTCGGAGGGGATGTTGATTTGCGAAGCAACGTCGCCAATTGGCAACAACCGCGCCTCGCGAGCGATTTCAATGTCTGTCTTCATAGGTTGTTAGCAGTATTTGATTTATGGGGGCAAAGGTATATAAACGAAATAAACATACAAGCGAAAAGAGAGTTTTTTAGTCCGGCATACCTTGCCGGGCGCGCTCCGCCGCATCGTGCCGACGGAGCGGGGAAAGACGGTTAGGCGGGGCGCGAAGCTACTCTAACGAGTACTTGGCGATGTATTCCGCTCCTCTTTCGTCGCCTAATTCGTCCGCCTTGCGGAACGCTTCGAGGGCTTCATCGTTGCGGTTGAGTTGGTGAAGAGCCACGCCCCGGACGATGTAGATGTCGGGGTAATCGGCAGTTATAGCGAAGCTGAGGGCGCACGTCTTAAGCGCTTCTTCGAACTGCCCCACACGCAATTGGAGCGCGGCAAGTTCGGCGAGGTAGGTTACTTCCTGCGGATTGGCAACGGCTGCGTGCGCAAGATCGTTTATAGCTTGTTGGAATTGGCGTGCGGCGGCCTCACATTTGCCGCGCATGTAATAAAAATCCGGCTCGGCGCGGAAATACATCAAACTGTCGTAAACGTTATAATCGGCGAGCGCACGGCGGTATTCGCCCTTTCCGTCGAGCAACATCGCGCGGGTCAGGATATACGGCGCACTGATTGCCGTATACGGTTTCGGGGCGGCCTCCACAGCCTTGTCGATATATGCGAACACGTCTTCGTCGCCGGCTCCGAGGTTGCTCTTCGTCTGCGCAATCTCGTAATATATCTCGCTTCCGGCGATATCTGTCTGCGTCAGTTCTTCGTAAATAGGGAGCGCGACGTCGTATTCTCCCTTTGCATACGCAATCTTTGCGGCGAGGTGACGGTACGCCGGGGTGCTGTTGATGTCAATCGCTTTGTTGATATTTGTCTGTGCGAGGTCGAGCGTCCATACGCTTTCGGCGTTCTCTTCGGCGGCATAAACAAGGCGGGTGTATATCAGTTTGGCGTATTCATAATATGCCTCGTCCTTGTTCTTAATCTTCTTCGCGGCGGTCTCCATTACCGACGAGGCGCGGGCGTGGTTGTTATGCTCCGCCTCGTAAGACGCCATAACGGAGTACCCGTCGACGTCGTCGGGGTATTGCGCGATGTAATCATTAGTGGTGTTTACGACGTTAAGCGAGTCTGCGGAAGCGTCAATCATAAGCAACATCAGGCGCGCCTGCTCCCGGTCGGCGGGCAGGTTAATGCGTATATGAGTTTGCTTCAGCACGCCGTCGATCGACGATAAACCCGAGCTTCCGAGCGAGGAATAATAACGGCTGTCGGTGGAGTGAATGGCGTACGACGTACCGGACTGCTGGACAAGACCGATGATTTCGCCGCCGTCGTTGACAATCGGACAGCCCTCTATGTCCTCGTTTATCTCCTCTTTAATTATATAATAATCGTATTTATTGTCGAGAAACTTCTCGCTGTTCTCTATTGTCAGGGGCGACAGCTCCGCCTTTTTCGTACTGTACCCGACCGCCCAAACCGTGCCCTTAGCGGTGTTTGCCGGCGCGGGGAGCGGCGTTCCTATGCTTTTGTTCAGGCGAAACCGGCAGATGTCATACGTCTCGTTGGCGCCGATAATCGTAGCTACATCCGCTTTGTTTCCCGCCGCGTCGATGACGGAAGCCCGATATGCGCCGGCGAAAGGACGGAATGCGGAGATACCCTCGTCGGCACTCGTGAAATACGCGCCGTGAGTTACGGCGAGGATAGAGCCGTCCTCTTTATACGTCGTAAGGGTGAAGACGGACTTCGCCGCCTTTTGAGCCGCCGGGCTTTGAGCGTGAACACGGGGAACTAAATAGATGAAGAGAATGAGCAAGAAAGTAATGTATCTATTCATTG
>JAJPZE010000240.1 GCA_021204565.1 Prevotella sp.
TATTCGAGGATAAACCCTGATTCGCCGATTAGGGTGACGCATTGACGAAGTCAGGGGAATACCGTTATTAGCTTACATGAGGGAGCGTTCCGTCAGGGCGCTCCCTCATGTTGCATAGTGCGGTTTCGCTACGAAACCGCACTCGTGAACGGTAGCTAAGGCTTGGCTTTACTCTTTATTCCCCATAAGGGCATCCATTATCTTGCCCTCAATCTCCTCACATAGCTCGGGGTTGTCTTTAAGCAGAGCCTTTGTCGCATCGCGCCCTTGGGCGAGCTTGTTCTCGCCATACGAGAACCATGAGCCGCTCTTCTTTATCACGCCGTGCTCTACGCCGAGGTCGACAATCTCGCCTATATGGCTAATGCCTTCGCCGAAACTGATTTCGAATTCCGCCTTGCGAAACGGCGGCGCAACCTTGTTTTTCACCACTTTGACGCGCACCTGATTGCCTATGGCCTCATCTCCGTCTTTCAGCGTGGTTACCTTACGGATATCGAGGCGTACGGAGGCATAAAACTTAAGTGCATTTCCGCCTGTGGTTGTTTCGGGGTTGCCGAACATTATACCAATCTTCTCGCGTAACTGGTTGATGAATATACACGTGGTGTTTGTCTTCGAGATGGTTGACGTGAGCTTGCGTAACGCCTGGCTCATAAGCCGCGCTTGAAGTCCGACTTTATTATCCCCCATATCGCCGTCTATCTCCGCTTTGGGTGTCAAAGCGGCTACGGAGTCGACCACGACAATATCTATTGCGGCGGAGGAGATCAGCTCGTCGACTATCTGGAGCGCTTGTTCGCCGTTGTCGGGCTGGGATATATATAGGCTGTTAAGGTCGACGCCAAGCTTCTCGGCATAAAACATATCGAAAGCATGCTCGGCATCGATAAACGCTGCAATGCCCCCCTGTTTCTGACACTCGGCGATAGCGTGAATGGCGAGCGTCGTTTTGCCGGAGGACTCCGGACCGTATATCTCTATTATACGTCCTTTCGGATAACCGCCTACCCCGAGTGCGGCATTGAGCGCAAGGCTTCCCGTGGGGATGACATCCACTTTCTCGACTCTCTCGTTGCCGATAATCATTATCGAGCCTTTGCCGAAGTTCTTCTCTATCTTCGCCATTGTAGTTTCCAGTGCCTTGCGTTTCTCCTCTTGTACGGAAGCGGGCACGTCGTTCGTGTTCTTATTTATCATTATCGTTATAATTGCTTTACGTGTTGTTACAATGATTGGTTTATTCGAGTCGTAACCCCGGGGTTTACAATTCCAAATCGCCGTCGAACACCTCGTGCCAAGGCAGTCCCTGACAGGAGAGTTGCTCGAGGAACGGGTCGGGATTAAACTCTTCGACATTCCATACGCCCGGCTTGCGCCAAATTCCTTTGAGGAACATCATCGCTCCAACCATTGCCGGAACGCCCGTCGTATAACTTACTCCCTGCATGCCCGTCTCCTTGTAAGCCGCCTGATGGCTGCAGTTGTTGTATATATAATAGGTGTGCTCCGCGCCGTCTTTCACGCCTTTTATACGGCACCCGATGGATGTCTCGCCGTCGTAGTTCTCCCCTAAGTCTTGCGGGTTTGGCAGCACGGCTTTAAGGAACTGCAAGGGAACGATCTTTACTTTTACCTTCTCGCCCGTATCCGCACGCGGCGCGTCGTACTCTATTTCGTCGATACGGCTCATCCCGAGGTTCTGTATGCAGTCGAGATAAGTCAGATATTGCTGTGAGAACGTCATCCAGAAGCGTGCCCGGCGAATAGAGGGGTAGTTCTTTACGAGTGATTCGAGCTCTTCGTGGTGCATTAAATACGACTCGCGTTGCCCGATATTCGGGTAGGTTAAGGGCAGGTGTATCTCCAACGGCTCCGTTTCTATCCATTGCCCGCCCTCGTAATAGAGCCCCTTTTGAGTTATCTCGCGGATGTTTATTTCGGGGTTGAAATTGGTGGCGAACGCTTTATGATGGTTGCCCGCATTACAGTCGACGATGTCAAGATGTGTGATTTTGTCGAAGTGATGACGTGCCGCATATGCAGTGAATACTCCCGAGACGCCGGGGTCGAACCCGCATCCGAGTATGGCTGTAAGTCCCTTTTGCTCGAACCGCTCCTTATAAGCCCATTGCCAACTGTACTCAAAATGCGCCACGTCGCGCGGCTCGTAGTTCGCCGTGTCCAAATAATTCACGCCGCACTGTAGGCACGCATCCATTATTGTAAGGTCCTGATAAGGCAACGCGAGATTAATGCACAGCTCGGGTTTATAGCTGTCGAACAACGCTTTAAGTTGCTCCACATCGTCGGCGTCCACAGCTGCGGTGCGTATCTCAAGGGTATACCCTTTGGCGTGTATCGCCTCTACAAGGGCATCGCACTTCTCTTTTCGCCGGCTCGCTATCATAAATTCGGTGAACACATCGGCGTTTTGCGCAATCTTATACGCCGCCACGGTGGCTACTCCGCCCGCACCAATCATCAATACTCTGCTCATATATCTTGTCGTTTTTGTTTGTTTTCGACTCCCCTCTTGGGGTGTGCAAATGTAGGTATAAACTCGGGTATTTTGCAAACTGCCCTTTACATTTTTTCTTGCCCTGAAGAAATCTCGCGCCATATGTAATCCCGAGTGTGCGTTTTTGAAAAGAAATGTTTGCCCGGAGCTTGATATTGTTATTAATTTTGCTCTCGCGAAGTTATAACAATATCGTAAACCTTTTTCGAACGAGTATGTCTTTTTATGTGATAGCGATAGTGGCGGTATTTATCGTCGGGTATGTATTTATCGCATTAGAGAGTTTCACAAAGGTCAACAAAGGGGCCATCGCCTTGGTTATGTGCATCATATGTTGGGCGTTGTACTCCATCGGGTGCACCGGGGGAAGCATTGTTGCCGGCTCCGGCTTGGGGCAAGGCGGCTTAAAGTCGCTCGCGCAATTAGGCGAAGTGATTGAGGCGTACCTCGGCGAGGCGGGCACGACCTTGTTCTTTCTCATGGGCGCAATGACTATTGTGGAGATGGTTGACCAGCACGGAGGGCTTAATTTCGTAAGCGATATAATCAAAACACGCCACAAGCGGAAGCTCCTTTGGCGCGTGGCGTTTATGACCGCATTACTCTCCGCCGTGCTCGACAACCTCACGACATCCATCGTAATGGTTATGATCCTCCGCAAGCTCGTGCCCGACATAAAAGACCGGATTTGGTATGACGTCTGTATAATCATCGCGGCGAACTCCGGCGGAGCGTTTTCCCCTATCGGCGACGTTACAACCATTATGCTTTGGAACGGCAAACAGATAACCGCCTTAGGCGTGCTGACCCAAATAATTGTTCCGTCTCTCGTCTCGTTTGTCGTACCCGCCGCAATATTGCAAACACATCTTGCCGGCTCGTTTGTGCTCGAAACAACTAAGGCCGAGCGGCGGAAAGAACGTCCGTCGGCGGTGGTGCGCAACCACAGGCGTATCGTCTTCGCCATCGGCGTCGGCGGTTTGTGTCTCGTCCCCCTCTTTCATTTGCTGACTAATCTGCCGCCGTTTATGGGTATACTGTTAGTGTTGGGAGTCCTCTGGCTGACAACGGAAATCTTTTATCGACACGAAGACGAGCGCGACCCGATGGCGAAACGGGTATCGAATATGCTCTCGCGTATCGATATGTCGACCATACTCTTCTTCCTCGGCATTCTTATGACCGTGTCCGTCTTGGGAAGAATAAACCTGCTTACATCGCTCGGAGGATGGCTCGATACGGCTACTTCGGAGTTCGGAATATTCCAACACTATGTTGTAACCGGGTTGATAGGTATCTTCTCCGCCATTGTTGATAACGTTCCGCTTGTTGCGGCGTCGATGGGGATGTACGACATCAATCCGCTGTTGCCCGATTTCGCAACCGACGGAGTGTTCTGGCAACTCCTTGCATATTGCGCCGGCGTGGGCGGCTCGATGTTGATTATCGGCTCTGCAGCGGGGGTCGTGGTGATGGGTTTGGAGAATATTAGCTTCGGCTGGTATCTGAAGAACGTTACTTGGAAAGCATTTGCCGGATATATCGCGGGTATGATTTGTTATTTCCCGATACACATCTTCATCCTCCCGATGCTCGAGTAAGCAATCAAATTATACAATTATAACGAGGATACGGACAGGTCTCCAAACGTTTGTCCGTATCCTCTTTTCGTCATCTCCAATGCAATAACTCTCCGCTATATACATGCCTCCGAGCCGCTACAAAAGCCCTGCGCTCCCCGCATTATCGGGCAAAATGTATACTCCGGGAATAATTTGCCGGGAGCGTACAATTAAGAAAAAGATATACTGTTAATTCGATTGCACACTTCGAAATTTAACGTTTGAAACTCGCTTGGCGCCGCCGCCCGGGCATTTTGCGTCATTTTTCGCGATTTTTGGAATTAGCTGATAATCAATAAGTTATGTGTTTATATATAATCTGTATATAGTTGCAGATCCATAAGAACACGGGGTTTGACCCTCTGAAAGTACGGGGTTTGACCCTATGAAACCCCGAGTAATGAGCGTGCAAGAACTAAGTAATGAGAGGGTCATTTATGGGGGTTTGACTTGGCGTAAACTATTTTCGTATATGTTTTGATATGTGGAGATGTCAAACGAGAGCTAAATTTGTGCGTTTTTTGAGCTGAAATTTCGTTGCACACTCCCCCTTATCTTAACACAATTAACTTCCGTTCACGCAAAATTTTTAACCTAACTTAACGCAGTTTGGTATTGTCTAAAGTCAAGAACAAATAGAGACGTGCGGAGCTCGTTAGCGTGTAAATACCCGGAAAGAGAGTTCTTATTTGCAGAGAGCCACGCAAACGGCATCTTGAAAGGCGTGTGCACGGCGGCGCCCGATTACGCCCTGATTGAGGATAGCGAACGCAAGCATATGCCCTTCGGGCGAAAAGCAGTATCCTGCAAGCGTGGATACGCCGGTCAGAGTGCCTGTCTTGGCACGAACGTTATCCTCTGCGAGTGTGTTTTGCATTCTCCATTTTAATGTCCCGTCGGTCCCCGCCTTAGGTAATGCGCGGTAAAGGGACGGAAATATGCGCGCGTCGTGATATGCGTAGCGGAGCAAGAACACTTCGCACTCTGCGGATAAATAGTTGTATGGCGACAAGCCCGAGCCGTCGGCCAGCTCGTAGTCGTCGGGATTAAGCCCCGTCCGGCGTATCAATGCCCGTTCGTGAGCTATTGCCGCGTCCGCCGTAGCGGGCAGTCGTGTCGAGCCGCCAAGATTATAAAGCACGCTCTCGGCGTAGAGATTGTCCGACTCTTTGAGCATTGTCATAAGCACGGCAGTTAGCGGAGTGTGTCTTTCGGCTAAGAGTACGGCGTCCTCCGGTGTCGTTCCGGTCGTATTGTTTCCCGTAACGACAATGTCGTGTTCTGTCATACATTGCCGCAATACCTCGGTTATGTTGTCCTTTCTTTGATACACAAGCGGCGTAAGAGCGGGGTTGTCGTCATCCCAACACCAACCTCTGCCCAAGGGCGGGCTGTCCATAAACGAGCGGTCGGCGACGATATTGCCGTGTATGGTGTCTGTTTGTAAGGCGGTGATGCTCTCTACAAGACGTTCAATATCCGCCTTCTCAAGTGTCGGATCCATAGTCCCCTTGATGTAAATGTCGCCATATAATGCGTTCATACCGCAGTCGCCGGAGAAGTATAACTCTGTCCGATACTGATAATTGCTCCCGAGACGGTCAAGCGCAGTTATCGCCGTAAGGAGCTTCAGCGTAGATGCGGGGCGAAGCAACTGCTTTTCGCCCAAAGCATAAAGCACGCGGCCCGCGTCCAAATCATAAACCATCAGCCCTAATTGTGTCTGAATAAAGAATTCGCCCGTGCATAAACTGTCGAGCCTGAGCCGAAGCCGCTCGGCGTAAGGCAGGCTGTCAATCGGGATTGTATCTGCGTAATCAGCCGCTCCGACCTCTGAGGGGACAACATCCGACCTGCCGCCGGCATGCGCACCGGCAAAATAATTGACGACGATGCCAATAGCTACCGCCGCCCAAAAGAATATGCGCAACTTATGTTTCATCTCCCGAATAACAACAATCTACCCCTTCTCGCCGGGCAAGAAGAACATACTTGACGAACGCGCCGGATATAATCAGAGATTCTTCAGCCACTTCTTTCCCGGCTTGGTGTATGTCCACGCAAGGAAAGCTCCACCAAAGACAATAATAAACAAGAATAAAAAAACTAATGGATGCATAACCTATCTCCTATTTCATAATTAAAAATCTATACCCTATAACGTACAATG
>JAJPZE010000252.1 GCA_021204565.1 Prevotella sp.
CCCCACCCCAACACGCCCCGCCACACGCCAGAACACCGTCCACCAAAGCCAAGGCGTGTATTAATTAATCCCCTTACAGGCATACGAGATAATGACGGACTCCATCCATTTCAATCCGGAAGCTACGTCGCCGTATTTCGTAACCTTGGAGCACGTACATATCGACACCTCTTCCGTAGCGGACGAGGACTGCGGTTTGTACGTTCCCGCAGGGCTGACGGTCAACCTCTATCTCAAAGGGTCGAGCACGATTAAAGGCTCGGTTTACGGGATTTATATCGGTTCGGGCGCAACATTATTCATAGAGTGCGAGCTCGACGAGGCATTAGTCATTGAGGGGGATAACGGCATATATAATCTCGGCAATATGCTTAAAATCGACGGCAACCCCTTATGGCCGGAGACGGACGCGGGTAAGTCGGCAATCACCGCGCGCTATTACGGCATTTACAGTATAGCGGGGTTGGAGATAAAGGCAACGGATATGACAATCACCGTTACCGGCTCTTCCGACGAGGAGCATACCGTCGCCGGCATACGTATGGGCAGGGAGATAAACGAAACGAGCGACCTGTCGCAAAATATCGTAACCATTGACGCATCGGCGGGTAAAGATACTTACGGGATATGGCTCGACGGATACGCAAAACTCTTCTGCGCATATATCGACCTTTCCGTCAGCGCAACCAAATGCGTGCTTCACCGCACGTCATATTATGGCGGACAATACTTATGGTATGCCAATAACCACGTTTCTCTCTGCATTAGCGGGCCTTTCGACGGTCCGCACCCTGCGGAACCGGGCACCGGGGAATGGTATTGCGACTCGTATTTAGGCAACTCCGCCGACTTCGTCCTCAGCGACTATAGCGACTTTCCTTTCCACGACAAGATATCCACGGCGGCTAAGGTAAGCTATATCAACCGCACCTTATACAAGGGTTGGAATACGCTTTGCCTGCCTTTCAACTACGCTACCTCCGCCGAAGAAGGCGACCAGAGCGACGAAGCAAGACTGTGGATTGACGATTATACGGTATATTCGCATATAGCGACGGAGCCATCTTCCGGCTCAATGTCAGCTGCCGACACGCTCATCTGCTTCACATCTATCGCCCCCGGCGAAGCATTGAAAGCCAACCAGGCATATCTTATCCACGTCGACGACGACATGCTCTCCGACGGGCAAGACGAGGTGGTGGTGCGCTTCACGGCAATGAACGTCGACCTCGAAAAAGCTATGGACAGGCGCGGCGAATTCCTTAAAACGGTCTTTCACAGGACAACTCTTGCCTCGTCCGACTCCATATTCAAACTCAGCCGGAGCATAGACGCGGACGGGCACGTTACGAACTATTTCAATCACTCCGAAGGAGCACCCGTCGAGCCCTACCGGGCATATATGAAGACGAATGACAACATCGCCTCCGGCAAGCTCGCTATACGCTTCGACGACGGACATACGACCTTAATAAGCGATATCGACCGTCCGGCGCGGACAGAAGGGCAGACAAGAGTGTACACCATATCGGGGCAAACGGTCAAAGTAACTGATAAGACCGACCCCCGCGAAGCCATCAACGGACTGCCCGAAGGTGTCTATATCATCGACGGAAAGAAATATTTCAAACACTAAAAGCTGACCTCAGAGGGGCGTTGATGCTAAAAATAAGATACGCAAAGTACAATAAATCTTAATACGTGAAAATACAATGGATATAAGACAATATATTTCCCCCGAAACCGTTATCTTTGCAGTCGAAGCGGATGTTATGGATACCAACATACCGATAGCCAGCGGTTATGGCGACAGTAAGCCCGCTTTGTCAAAGCACGAAAGTGCGTGGGAGATAGACAATAACGACTATAACCTTCAATAATTTCGTTTGATCTTAAGATTTTTAAATGCGGTTTTAGTTTTGTGTGAGTTGTGCTCGTGAGAGTGCGACTCACTTTTTTTTATGGAGAAAAATAACGGGTTATGTAATCTTTTCATACCTTTGCGCCGTGACTATGTGTTGGGATTATACAACTCTTAAACAATAAATTTGAATTCGTATGAAAGCATTAGGTTATGTATGTGCGTTCCTTAGCGGGGCGCTCGCGGGTGCGGCTCTCGGCGTATTGGTTGCGCCGGAAAAGGGCAAGGATACCCAGAAAAAGTTGGTCGATACCGTAACGGATTTCTGCAAGAAACACAATCTTAAGTTGACCCGCAAGGATGTAGACGCGCTCGTCGACGACATCCAAGACGCTACAAACGACGAGGAATAAGATGTTCTCTACCGACAACAACGTCGAGACGATAGCGCAATTGGCGGAGCAACTCAAGAGGTATCTAACGCTCAAAGGGGAGTATTACCGGCTTGATTTCGCCGAGAAGGTGGTGCGTGTTGTGGCGACAGTGGTGATGACTTTTATAGTCTTGCTTCTCTCGTTCTTCATTCTCGGCTTCCTGTCGCTAACCGTTGCGTTCGCATTAGAGCCTCTTACGGGCAAAGCGGGCGCGCTTGCAATCATCGCCGCGATATACTTGTTGTTGTTCTTGTTGTGCATCATATTCCGCAAACAGTGGATTGAAGCTCCCCTTGTACGTTTCTTCGCTTCGCTCTTAATGGAGTAGGGGAGAGGCGCGGGCGCGGCGTAAAGTAAGGTCGAAAGATATGGAAGAGGAGAGAGCATACCGGTCAATCGGTGATATGCGCAGACGCAGACGGCAGCTCAAACACGAGATTGCCGCTAACGAGAGAGCCATTTCCGGCTTGTGGAATAATCTGTTTCATAGGCGCCGGAACAGGCGTCCGGCGTCGCGTGCGCGTCGTCTCTCTTCCGTCGTAGCTACGGGCGTGAATGTCGTAGACGGGGCCCTTCTCGCTTGGAAACTCTACAAGAGATTTAAGAAGTAGCGGCTCTACGCCCGCTTCGAGCGGGCATCATTACTCTTTTGTTCTTGCGCGATAGCGCATACGTAGCCGCGTTTCTCAAAGGTGAATAACGTTATTCCCGGATTGTCGGGGATAACGTTTTGCATGTCTCCCGCTATCCCTGTGCCTTGCAGTTTGAGTATCGCTTCCTTGCATGTCCACAGCCGGGTGAACGCAAGATCACGGTCCGCCGCCGCCGCGAGCGAACGTAACTCCTTCTCATTCATTACTTTACGCGCCAATAAATCCGAGTACCTGCCCCGCCGCTCAATATCTATGCCGACGGGAGAAGTGCCCGTAACGCACGCCACAGCTTCCTTGCAATGGCTTATATTAAAATGAATACCGGGATGATTCCTCAGAAAGGGTTTCCCGTGAGGCAGGTAATCGAACTCCGGCAACTCAATTATCCCGTGCTCCGCGCGCAACGCATACATTAATAAAGCGAATGCGAGAACGCTCTCCCGGCGGCTCTCCGTACGCTTTATCGCTAATGTCTTCTCCCGCCGCCAAGCGGGTAACGAAGCCTGTAACGCCGCAACATCTTCGCCGGGAACTTCGCCGATGCGGTCGAGGACGTATGCTCCGGACGCCTTGTACCCGTATTCAGCGAAGATATATTCAATCCTCTCGTACACTTATACAAATGTTTCAAGGAACTTCACCGTCCCCTCAACGCGCAGCGTTTCCTCCGTCGCGCTCGCCAAGACCGTCTCTCCTGCGCGCAACGACGTAACGTTCCCCGCCGTGTCGGCTAATGTCCCTTCGCCCGCAACAGCAATTAAGATGACGAAGCTGTCAAGCTCGGAATAATCAAGAGTCATCGGCTCGTTGAGGTCGTACACCGCTGTGGTGAAGTACGGACAGGCGATAAGGCTGACGCCTTCGTTCTTTTTCCGGCGGTAAACCGTACGATAATCGCTCTCTACCTTAAAGTTTATCGCTTCTGCGGCTTGGCGCGTGTGCAGCTCGCGATAGTTTCCGTCTTTGTCTCTGCGGCGGTAATCGTAGATGCGCCATGTGATGTCGCTCGTTTGTTGTATCTCTGCAAGGAAGCATCCGGCGCCAACGGAATGTATGCGACCTCCGGGCAAGAAGAACACATCGCCGGCTTTCGCCTCATATTGAGCTAACGCTTCGCATATCGTGCCCTTATCAACCATATCCGCATAATCTTCCGGCGTGATTTCCTTTTTCAAACCGCAGAAGAGTTTCGCGCCCGGCTCCGGGTTCATCAGATACCACATCTCGGTCTTACCCCGCTCGTATCCTTGCCGCTTCGCCGTAAAGTCCGACGGATGAACTTGTATTGAAAGGTCTTGCCTCGCGTCAATAAACTTAACGAGCAAGGGGAACTCGCTCCCGAAACGGCGGTAGTTATCCGCCCCAACAAGCTTCGCTCCGAGCTCCGCCGTCAGACGGTTCAGCGTCATCCCCGCGTACTCGCCGCCCGTCACGACCGTCTCGTTACCCGGCACGCCGGATATCTCCCAACTCTCCCCGACGTTGCTTACATCGGCGCTTAACCGTTTGAAAGGGATTATCTTATCCCCGCCCCAGAGGGTCTGTTTGAGTATCGGTTTGAATTTGAACAGCATGTTTATGATGATTATGAGCAATGCCTTAGGCAGCGCGTTAGTTCTCGTTCCAGTAGTTCGGAGCAAAGATTACGAGCACCGTAAATATTTCCAAACGACCTAACAACATATAAAACGAGCACACCCATTTCACAATTGCCGGCAGCTCCGACCACGACATTGTCGGCCCGATTTGTCGTCCGAGAGTGGGTCCGACATTACCTAAACTACTCATTGCGATGGTGACAGAGTTTGTCGAATCTATTCCGAGATAGGTGAAAAGGAAAGCTGCAACGACGAACAACAACAGGTAAACGAGCAAGAGAGACATCAGCGAGGAACGTCTCTGCTGGGAAATGTTGTACCCGTCGACGTTAAGAGGGAGCACGGCACTTGGGTGGAGCATTTGTCTGAACTCATTTTTGAGCATCTTGAACAGCATTACACCGCGTATACATTTCATACCCCCGCTCGTGCTCCCCGACATTCCTCCAATGAACATACATACCGCAAGCACTATCCAAGTCGAGTGCGGCCAAAGAGCGGCATCGTCATTGAAGAAGCCTGTGGTCGTAATAAAGGAGACGACAGTGAATACCGCGGAGCGGAAAGCGTGCTCTATCGAATAACTGTTCCTCAGAATTAGCTCAAGGGAAACGTATATAGTGAAAGCAAGGATGAGGAAGAAATAGAGCCGGAATTCGCTGCTATGCCAAAGGCGTTTGATATTGAAATGCGTTACGACGGAGTAGAGCAACACGAAGTTAACCCCCGCAAGGAAACAGAAGAATGTGCTTACATACTCCATCGCCGGCGAGCTGAAGAACGCTATGGAGGCATTGTGCGTGCCGAACCCGCCCGTCGCAGTCGTGGTCATCGCATAGTTGAAAGCATCGAACACCCCCATTCCCAACAGCCAATACGTAACGATACAGATGATTGTAAGCAATATATATATTGACCAAATCCACTTTGCGCTCGCCGACAAACGTGGGTGCATCTTCGACTTTACGGGGCCTGTCGCCTCCGCCGCAAATACTTTAACCGACCCCCCGGTCATAGACGGCAACACCGCAATCATAAAGAAAACGATACCCAAGCCTCCTACCCATTGAGTCAATGAACGCCAGAAGAGCAAACCCTTGGGCAGTATCTCAACGTCGTTGATAATCGTGGCTCCCGTAGTGGTGAACCCCGACATCGCCTCGAAGAATGCGTCGGTATAATTGGTGATGTACGCCCCGATAAAGAAAGGCAAAGCCCCGAACAAGCTGAACGCCGTCCAAGCTAACGTAACCACTAAATATGAGTCGCGGCGAGATAAATTATTATTTGCCTCGCGCCCGTAGTAGCGGAGAGTGAACGCGCCGATTAGGGTCAGTATAATCGCCGTTGCGAATGCAAACAGGTCGTCTTCGTCGTAATAAACAGATACGCCCAAACATATCAGCATCAGAAACGCCTCTATAAAGAGCAGCGAACCCAACACCTTGTATATCAGTTTCAAATTAACCATCGCCCCGTAGTTATGCTTTCCTTTTGTCCGCCCCGACGCCGATTAGAACAGTTTCTCCACTCGTTTGAGCGGTATACCGTGCATAAAGACCACTACGGAGTCGTCTTTTTGTATATGTGTTTTTGGCGAGACGCGCCAGCCGCCCCCCGGGCGAACCCGGGCCCCACAACGTATTGCTTTGGGGTGGGTAATGTCTTTTTAGGCTTTTTTGTTAAACACAG
>JAJPZE010000234.1:0-2621 GCA_021204565.1 Prevotella sp.
GAGATTAACTCCCTTGCAAACTACGATTACAAGGTGAGTGAGGAGGTGCCGACTATGGCGGGGATAAATAACTACGACGCAAAGGTATCGCTCCAATGGCCCTTCGGGTTCGGGTTAAGTTATACGTCGTTCGAATACTCGAACCTTACCGTGAGCCGCGACGTGTTTACCGCCGCCGACGAGCTGACCGTTACCGTCGACGTAACGAACACGGGCAATGTGGCGGGCAAGGAGCCGGTGTTGCTTTATTCGTCGCAACTCGTAGCGTCGGTTACGCCGGACAACAAGCGCCTCCGTTGCTTTACGAAAGTCGGCTTACGCCCCGGAGAGACGCAGACGGTTACGTTCCGCTTGCCCGCAAAGGAGCTTGCATTCGTAGGTGCGGACAACAAATGGCGGCTCGAAGAAGGGGAGTTTGTTCTTCGGACGGGCGGGCTGACGAAGAGCATAACCTGCTCCGAAACGAAGGTTTGGGACGAGCCGAACATATAGCTCCCGGCATTATAACCGGGCATACACTATAACGCGACAGCCGGTCGGGGAGTCCCCGACCGGCTGCAACCACTTTTCCGATATATATTAATCAACCCTTTAATCTCTTCGTTTTAGTCCTTACAGCCACGCGGCTCTGCGCGAGACGCGGTGCGGGTGTGCCGTCGTATGCGGTCCCTCTTCTCTCCTTACGCGCACGTGCATATATCTCTATCGAGTTGATAGTGTTCTGCCAAAGGATATAACAGCCGGGTCCGACGGACGACAGCGGATTGAGAAACACCGTCGCAACCCATATCGCAACGGTTGTGTTCTTTTGTCCGAGCGCCTGCCCGCAGTCGACAGATTTGTCTATGTGTTTTCCGATGAAGTGGCCGAAGGAGAACTGCGTACAGCATACGAGCAGACTAAGCGCCGCAATAGTGAACAGGAGCGAGAGGCTCACCATATCCATCGAGTTGGTAATGTTCATCGCCGTCGTGCCCGCATCGACGACTATCGTGCCCGCCCATAGATAAAAGCTAAGGTCTTTTATCCCGACAACGGCGCGGTGGAGGCGCTTCATCCAATGCTTTACAACGAACGCAACAACCATCGGGCAGAACAACACGAACCCCACTTTCCTCAGTATGCAAGCGAACGTCGCGAGGAACGAGAGGGTTTCGCCGCCGGTCGTATGGGGGAGCATGGGGAAGAACAACGAAATCATAAGTGCCGAAAGGATGTTCGAAATGAACGTAAAGGACGTTGTCTCTTCAAGATTGCCCCCGAGCTTTGCCGTCATAACGGCGGCGGCAGTGGCGCAAGGGCAAACGATGCATACCAATGCGGCTTCGAGCAATACAAGCGGCGCGCCCGTGATATGCATGCTGTTGATAACCCAAACAAGAAGCAGGGCAACGCACAACTGAACAACAGCCACGCGCAGATGCCAACCGACGGGCAACAGCTTCTTGAAATCGGCCTTGCAGAACGTTACGAACAACACTAAGAAAGTGCCCAAGGGCATAATCGTGTTGTTGTACGGATAATACCAATCAGCCACGCCGGACAGAGCCGGAACGTTGTGAAACAAAAGGTAAATCACTATGCCCGCAACGATTGCAAGGGGCAACATCCAATCTTTAAGAAAGCGTCTGATCTTCATTTTTCAAGTCTTCCCGAGAACTCGTCTTTATCTTTATTGTCCTTAAATCCGGTGCAAAGGTCGTAACGAACGAGTTTATATATAATACTAAAACCTGCGTTTCGGCGCATATCCGCCCTATTCTTGACCTGAGGCAAAAGACTTCTTTATATTCGTTCACAATCATAATAAAATAAGGGAACAAAGGTGCGGACACCCTTGTTCCCTTATTTTAATTATATGTATACCGGCGGGTTTACTTCACCACTTTACGCCCGTTGATGATGTAAACGCCTTTCTTCGAAGTGTTCGTAACTTTCATCCCTTGCAGGGTGTATATAACGTCTGCTCCGCCGGGTGCCGCTACGCCGTTGATACCTGTCTCGGTGCCGCCGTTCTCCGTGCCGGAGCCTCCGTTCTCCGTACCCGAGCCGCTATTGTCCGTGCCGGTCTGCGTCTCCCTGTTATATATTCCGCCGTTGACGTAAGCCATACCGTCCGGGTCGGTTTCGTCGTTCTCCGTCGGGTCTAAACTCTCGCCGTCGTCGAAGATGATAAGCGGATTGACAAGGTCGTACTTCGTCTCGAATGTCAGCGTCCAAGTGTTATTGCCCGCAGAGGTCATTGCCGTGCCGGGCCAATCGCCTAAGGGATGGGAGTTGTTGTCGTCCCAGATGTAAGCGTAAACCGAACTCCAAACGGGCGAGCCGTCGTCGGTAAACGTTACGGTCCACGTCTGTGTGGCGGCGTTCGTATCGCCATCTCGCGTGTAGGTGTCGCCGCTAACGAGGTCGAACGCCGACGTCTGGTCGGAAGCCGTAGACTCCGCCGCACCGTCGTTGAAGATAACTTTCGGGCTCGTAAGCTCTACATCGGAGTTAACCGTAAACGTCCAGCTGCCGTTTGCAGACGTCATAACCGTGCCGGGCCAAGCGCCGCAAGGCTCCGTCGTGTTCGCGTCGTAAACATATATGTATACCGTCGACCAAGCGGGCGAGCCGTT
>JAJPZE010000234.1:2721-6233 GCA_021204565.1 Prevotella sp.
CGTCGTAAACATATATGTATACCGTCGACCAAGCGGGCGAGCCGTTGTCGGTAAATGTAACGGTATATGATTCAACCGTCTCGCCCGTACCGCCCGTGTTGCCGCTGCTGCTCCCGCTTGAGGTCTTGCCCTCGTAGTTGTATGTCGCGCCGTTCTCAAATGCAAACCCGTTGCCGTCCGTCTCATCGGTATCAGCTGGATTGCCCGCGCCGTCGTCGAACATAATATACGCGTTGACAAGGTCGTATTTGGTTGTAAAGGTCAGCATCCAAGTGCCGTCGGTGTTCTTGGTCATAACCGTACCGGGCCAACCGCCTAAGGGCTGTGCGTTTCCGTCCGCCCAGATGTACGCATATACGGTCGTCCAAGCCGACTCGCTATTATCGTAATACACCGTCCACGTCTGTTCTGCGGCGGCTTCATCGCCCGTTACGTCGTACGTGTCGCCGTTGACAAAGGTAAGGTCGGAAGTCTGCTCGCCCCCATCTTTCTCTGCAAAGATAACCTTCAAGCCGGTTGGATTGTCGTCTGTGGTAAACGTATACTCATACAGCCCGTCGCTGTTAAGCGTCATAAGAGTACCGGGCCACGTGCCGCCCGTGTAGTTCTTGTCGCCGTTGTCGGCATCCCATATCCACGCGTAAACCGTATCCCAGTTCGACTTGCTGTTGTCGAAGTATACGGTGTACGTGTTCGCCGCAACCATTGACAATTGCGCCGACATCACGAGAACCATCGAGATAAATAATCGTTTCATAAGCAAATAAATAGATTTAGTTTGTAAGTATATGTATTTGAAGTTAGTTTCGGGTTCGTTTGACCGCGCTCCCCGCACCGGGCTTTCCGCGAGCGGCGTGCGTACGGTTAACCGCTTACAAAGGTGGTTATTATTTGCTCCCCGCGCAAACATTTCAATCTTTTTTGCCGCAAAATATGCGCAAACGTATACGTAAACCGGAAATTGTGCGTTACCTTTGCAACAAGTAAACATACAGACGACAAAAGAGATATGAATACAATCTACGATTTCACGGTAAAGGACCGTAAAGGTGCCGACGTGGCTCTCAAGGAATACTCCGGCGAGGTGTTGCTTATAGTGAATACGGCGACGAAATGCGGGTTCACGCCCCGCTATGAGGAGCTCGAAAAGCTCTACGAGAAATATCACAAGCAAGGCTTCACCATACTCGACTTCCCCTGCAACCAGTTCGGACAGCAAGCTCCGGGTACCGACGAGGCCATCCATAAGTTTTGTACTCTGACCTACGGGACCTCTTTTCCCCGCTTCAAAAAGATTAATGTGAACGGCGCCGGTGCCGATCCGCTCTATGTTTGGCTTACAAGTCAGAAAGGCTTTGCGGGCTGGGACGAGGCTCATCCCTTAGCCCATATCCTCGACGAGATGCTCTCCAAGGACGACCCCGACTACAAGAGCAAGCCCTCGATTAAATGGAATTTCACTATGTTTCTTATCGACAAGTGCGGCAATGTCGTAGCCCGCTACGAGCCTACGGAGAAGATTGAAAACATCGCGAAGCAAATTGAGACCCTTTTATAAATAACTGTTTTCATAATGAGCGGGTGGGGCGCGTCCGGCAGGAAGCGCCCTATTTGCGTATATAAGGGCAGAGCATAACGTGCGTATCCCACATGTCGTGAGACGCGAAAACCGTATTCACGCGGTATAAAACCGCCGTTCTTAGGATGTAAAAGCGGCGGTTTATCATTGCGTAAGCTATGCTTTGAGGGGATATGAGCACACAAACGGCTTCGTTTCCATGCCGTAATGATACGTTCTGACACGCGCTCCGGCGGGATATAATCAAAAGAAAAGGGGGAATAAAAATTAAGGCGCAAATCCTTGCCGCATATCAAAACATAACTACCTTTGCCCACGCTCCGGTTAGCCCGGTGGGGTCGTTAGGGGCAATATATTTACCGGTAAAAGAGCGTTTGAGTGGCGCTGTCTTCCGAGCTGGTCTAATCTCGCAAAATAGTCAAACACAGGAGGATATGCAACATTAACGCTCACGTTTGGATGTATTATGGTTAGCGTCCGTCCCGCTCGTCGGGTGTCGAACGTGCGTAATATGTCACGGCGTGGGCTAATTGGAGTTGTTTATCTTTGTGTTAAGGCAATGCGAGAGCCCGGCAGCTGAAGATAAGCGGAGAGATTATACCCGCGCCTTTTTGTATGCCGGCTGTTAGGACGCCCCCCCCGAGATTATTGATATGCATAAATACAAAGATAAAGAAGAGACGTTGCAAACGCGAAGACAGTTCTTCCGGAACGTTGCGGGAGCGATACTCCCCGCCGTAGGAGCAATAGGGTTAGCGGTATGCGCCGCCGGATGTACATACCGGGAGCGGCAAACGCATAATAACAATTATAATCAAGGATGCAAGGCGTCCTGCGCCGGAGAATGTACGGGGCAATGCAATCTGACCTGCAAGGGCGATTGCATGTTCACCTGCTCCAGCAGTTGTTATTTCTATTGCGCCGCCGGCGCAGGCTGACAACCCGCATTACCCATTTATATACGCCCCGGCGGAGTATATAATTGGCAAAGAAACAAAAAAACATCATCTCTTTTCTTGTTTGATATGAAAACATAACTACCTTTGCACCGACCGTTAGAAGTCCCGGCGGGGATTGAGGGTTATTTACCGATATAAAGGACGTTTACAGAACGTGATTGTCTTAACTGCCAAATCTCGCAAGTTTGAACACACAAGATAATGCGTCGGGAGAGCGTCCGGAGTAAGTGTAATATTCCGTAATACACATTTTCCGGGAACGTGTGCGTATCATGACGGTTTGCTATGATATGGACTGACCGATGTTAATTGTCCGTGCATTAGGACATTGTAAGGGATGCGGCGGGGAGACAAGAGCGACAAGTATTGACTCCCACGCCCTTATCGGCATCTTATAATTCAAACAAAAAACGCCCCGCTCGGGAGTCCGGGGGCATAAATACTCTTAATAACAATGAATAATAAAAAGAACAAGGAAGAACTGCAGTCGAGACGCGAGTTCTTCAAGAAAGCGGCGAAAGCGACGTTGCCCGTGATTGGTGCTGTCGTGTTGGCAAGCACGCCGTTGTTAGGTAAAGCGGCGACCGCTACAACAGGATGTAATTTTTGTCAAGTCGGATGTAGCGGCAGCTGTAGTGAATCGTGCCTATACGGTTGCCTCCAATATTGCAAAGGCGGCTGTTTAACCACATCGAGGAACTATTAAGACTATAGAACTTGTATTTACAAGTTGTATGGAAATTGCTAAAGTAAAAGAGAGTTGGCAGTCCGGAATAGCGAAGAACATAACATTCATCGTTACGAAGGACTGCCAACTTGCTTGCAAATATTGTTATCTCGTCGGTAAGAACTCAAAGGAGCGAATGCCTTGGAAGATAGCCAAGCAAGCGATTGATTATATCCTCAGCTGTGAAAAGGATATGCGCGAGGAGTCCGTTATCTGGGACTTTATCGGTGGCGAGCCATTTATAGAG